>JAEDKB010000066.1 GCA_016296045.1 Oscillospiraceae bacterium | reverse complement strand
AATAAACCGCAAAGCGGTTTATTCGCGCGGCAAGAGCCGCGCAATTTCGCAAAACAGCCAAAATGATCTGTTCTGGCGAAATTCAGACATTGTTACAATGCGTATGTTGATTTGTTTCGGCAAATTCTTCTGATTGGAGAAAAAACAATGAATTGGAGTTATTTCTGGAACATTCTGAAAGTTTTTTTCGGCGTATGTCTGCTTCTTCTGAGCATAGCTGTTTTTCTTTATAATATGTTTTTAACTCCCAAAGGCTTTGAAGCCGGTCTTGGTTTTGTGGATTTGTTTATTTTCCTTTCCGGCTTATTCCTGACAGTCTTTAGTGCTGCAAAACTTCCTTCCAACAATCAAGATCAGTTCTAATACTGATTTTTGACTTTGGTTTTTATTAAGAATTCGTATAAAAACACAAACTACACGCTGCATCAGCAGCGTGTTTTTCATATAATAAATATATGATCCGGCTGCCGCAAATGCGGCAGCCGGATCTAATTATGTTTACATTACAGTTCGATACAATTATTGGGGCTCCGGAGTGCTCATGTTCAGATATCTGATAATAATTGCGGCAAACTGTGCACGAGTTGCATTGCTGGTCGGGGCAATCTTGCCGTCAAGACCATTGATAATGCCATTGTCAACTGCCCAGATGACTGCATCACGAGACCATTCGGGAACCGTGTTACCATCCGAGAACGCATTCAGGCTTCCCTCTGCCTTAACATCAAGGTCATCCATCTGCGCTGCGTATCTTGCCAGCATCAGTGCCATTTCCTGACGGGTCACATTGTTATTCGGGCGGAAGGTATTATCCTCGTAGCCGCCGACAACATTGTTTTCCTCTGCCCATGCGATCGGATCAGCATACCATGCACCGGCATCGACATCCTTGAAGGAGGATTTTGCGCTGACCTTCGGTTCGCCGGCCATACGGTACAGGACGGTTGCGACCATGCCACGGGTCAGCGTAGCATTCGGTGCAAATGTAGAAGTGGAGGTGCCGAGGAGCAAGCCGCGCTCAACCACCGCAAGAACTTCATCGAAGAACCAGTCTTTTTCATTGACATCGGTGAACAGCAGATCGCTGTGGATCTGAGAATCAAGAATCACGATCTCGCTGCGGTTACGGACACGCAGACGGGAGAAGATTGCACTGGTTGCGCTCTGCTCGTCAACGTCACGGGAACCAATACCGATACCGGAGATCATCATACCAACCTTCAGGTCATCCAAGCCGGTATAATCCTTCATGATGTAACCATTGATGAACAAGCATGCCTCACCGACAGCGTCGCGGACATAGATCTTATCGATAACGCCCTCTGTCTTGTGGATGCCGGTTACAATACCCCTGACCTTCATCAGGTTGCCGATGGTTGCATTCGACATTGCAGTCTTACAGTCAACTTCCTTCGGCTGCACAATATAGATATCATCGGAAATGACACGGCAGTAGCCATTGTAATCAGAGCTGAGGTTCAGTTCGATTTCGCCGCAATAGTAGGTGACTGCACCGTGTGCACGGACATTCATGCCGATTGCGTAGTTGCCTGCAACAGGGAATGCGTTGATGCCGTTGCCGTTCTTATCCTGGATGTAGATACAATCGAAGAACGCCGTATCCTGATCGTAGGCAGAAGCATTGGAAGTAACATAGCCTTCAATGTTGAACTGCTTGCCGGACTGAGATTCCGGAACCTTCTTGACCTCGGAAATCGGAGTGATCTTAATACCATCATCCGCACCGGTCAGATCACGGAGAATGTTCTGAACCATGAATTTGTTCGCGTAATCTGCGTCGCTCTTAATGTCGTAATTCGAGAGGAATGTCACACCGGAGGTAACAACCCAACCGCCGCCGGGCAGATCCTCATAGGTAACGATATTGACATCGCCCATCTTGACCGTAGTAGTCTCTGCATTATTCGGATCGTACTCCGGCAGGAAGTTTGCGGCGGTGAAATAGCCGTCATAGTGAGAGCCCCATGTGGTATCATAGCCCTTCACAAGAACTTCAACCTTATCCTTATCGAGAATTTCGATCGGAGCGCCGTTATACATCTGGAAGCCGGTCTGGTTGTCGGTTGCGGGACGGGTTCCGAATGCGTTGGAGGCTGTATAAACGCCCTGCATGAAGCGATGCTCCGTATTGAAGTTTTCAATGGAGGAGAAGTACACACGGTATTTCTCGTTTGCAGCCAAATCATTATCGACAATGATGCCATTGACAACTCTGGTATTTGCACCGATTGCGCTCAGGAGCTTATTGGTATTTTCAGCACAGTTGTCAAATGTATTATCACGGTCGGACTTCGAGCAGATGATAAGATTGCCGCCGTTTTCCGCGTACTTCTTCAGTGCAGCAATTTCATCGGAGGTATAATCCACTGCTTTTCTGGTATTTCTGACATAGTTGACCGTCAGAACGACCATTCTATACTGCTTCAGATTCTCATAGGTGAACTCACCTGCATCAAGGTATTTCACCTGAATACCGTTCTGAGCAGCATATTCAATGAAGCTGCCGACGCTTCCTGCATAGTCGCCGGAAACATAGTAGTTATCATGGCCTCTGTCGATTGCAACATTGATCAGGTCTTCTGCCTTATAAACCTTGCTCGAAACGTTTGCCTGGCAGGTAAAGGATTTGCCGTTATAGGTGCCGGTATAGGTAACATAGATCTTCTGTTCACCGGAAACCGTGCGCTTATATTCAAAGCTATAGGTCTTGTTTTCGCCTGCGGGGATGGTCACAGACTCGGTGTATTCCTTAATCACGGATTCCTTGCCGGTGGAATCGACAAGCGTGAAACGGACACGGGAGATGCTGTAGTCCTTATCCGCAGCGTTGGTGATGGTAGAAGTGATGTTTTCAGACTGTCCGACAACACACAAAGCAGCATCGGTCTTAATATCGCAGGTGATCGGAGTTGCTTCGCCGATCCAGATAGGAGCGGTAACCGCAATATCGCCGTCAGCTTCGGTAACCTTGATGTAATAGTATGCATCGGTGTTATTGATGGTATCCTTCAGCTCGAAGGTGGAGCCGGCAGCAGTGTAGCTCTTCAGAGAAACACCGTTTTCGCCAATGATTTCAATCTTGCCGAGCTTTTCACCATCCGGATCGGAAATGGATGCCGTAATGGTTACAGTCTTAAGTTCCTCATCATTGACATCGATGATGGAGCCCATGATCTCGCCGTTCAGATAATAGTAGATACGGAGGTTCTGGTCCTCAGTGGAATAGACACGGCGCTGGGACATTGCTTCGTACAGTCCTGCTTCCGTGAAGTTATCGGTCAGAATAACGTCGCGGCAGGTGTTCGCATCGCCCCACTTGCCCTTGTGGTTATCCTGATTGTTGGTCGGCGCAACGTGCCAGCCCTTAGCAAGCGCCTTGTCATACTCAGAGTAGCTCGGCCAGTAAGAGCTGCCGCCGACCTTGCCTTCGCCGTTACCAACCTCAACGAGGCAGAGAACGCTGTCACGAAGCGGCGTATAGCCTGCAAAGTCATCAAACGTACCGAAGGTCGTGCCCGGATGGTTGAACTGAGAAACAACCGGAGCATCTTCCAGATTCTTGGTCTTGACACCTTCTGCGACTGCGTTGCCGTCAACATCAAGGCCGTTATTTGCATTGACCATCAGGTCGTTATACAGGTGCATACCTGCATAAGAGTTGGTCTTCTCATTCAGCGAGCTGTTGTTACGGGAAACGGGGCCGTAGGTGTTAAAGGTGTTGGTATGGCCGGGGCCGCCGGACCAGGTCATTTCGTAACCGTAAGCACAGACAAAGTCAGTGCTCTTTGCATCGTACTCTGCTGCGGTTGCTCTTGCCTGCTCCCACTTGGAGGTGGAGCCGGACTTGGTCAGGGAGCTCAGATCATAGTAGCTGGAGGTTGTAGCAGTCGATGTGGTGTCAAAATAGTTGGAATGGTCGGTGACGATCAGGAAATCAACGTCATCGGCTGCCATTGCGTGCTCGTAAGCATCCTCCAACTGGCCTGCGCCGTCAGAATACTCGGCAGTATGGGAGTGTATCTGACCGAAGTACAGGCTCATTCCGGCTTCACCGACAAAGAAGGACCATGTCATATCCGTCTTCTTGCCATCGGTTCTGGTAATTGTCAGCTCTACAATGTGGCGGTCATCTGCCAAAGACGCCATGGGCTTGTAGGAGATCTTGCTCTCTGTTACCGTCGGCTGAATCTCTGTGCCGTCCAGCGTCATGGTAACCTTCGGATTGGAACCGCAGTTGGCGATTACAGCCGAAATTTCCGGACGCTTCTCGGTTCCGGTAGCCGCATTGGGCAGCGGAGAAACCGAGATGATCAACGGCTCATCCTTAATTGCAACGGTTACGGTATCGGAATATTCCATGCGGTATTCGTTCTTGGCGGAAACGCGAAGCTTCAGCTCCGAATTGCCGGCAAGAAGCGCCTTTGCAATGGTAACTTCATAATTATAAGTCTTTACTTCTGTCGGCGTGAGGGACTTAAAGCCGCTGCCGACATCATATTCGACCTTCAGTTCCGTGACCTTGGTCAGTTCGTCGAGGACAAAGGAGAAGGTATAGTCCATTCCGATGAAGGCATCATTTGCCGTGATGTTCACCTTCGGATTCAGGACATAGCCGAGATCATAGGAATCCTCGATCTTGTAGAAATTCATTGCGAACAGATGCGAAGAGCCATTGTAGGTCCAGCCGCTGAAGGTGCTGCTGAAGAACTCAATCGCAACAGCGCTGTTCTTATACTTGGCAGCCTTGTTATACATGATATAGCCGCCGGTGACCGACTCAAGCTTCCACTTGGTGTAGTCGCTTTCTTCGGTGTAGTAGCAAACGCATTCTGTGCTGTTGCCGCTGTCATCGGTCGCCGTGCTGATCGCAAGGTACTTGCCCTTGCTTTCGAAGGTGTAGTAGCCGCCGCTGACCGTAACATTAAAAATGTAGGCGCCGTTGCCGGCATCGATGGTGCCGTCTTCATTTGCAGTCGAGGCAATCGGCTCAACGGAGGGAGCCGTGAGGTCGTCAGTCTGCGGTCCGAAAACAGCTTCTGCATAGGCGTTATAGATAACGACCTTGTCGCCGTTTTCAGGCAGCGGCAATGCGACCGGCTTTGTGCCGATGTAGCCATCTCCGTCAGGATCTGCCGTAGCTTCATCGACGGAATAGAATTTCATCGTATAGTATCCCAGGTTTGTTGCGTCAAAGCCGTAGGGGCTGAACGCAGAGCTGTAAACCTCGATACAGGCCGGATTGCTGTTATAGAAATAATCCGTATTCGCAATGCGGTAGCCGTCTTCAAGAGTCTCAATCTTCCAAACGGAACCCTTGGACTGAGGGGCATCATAGAAAGCAGCCTTACTGGTAGCGGTCGCAGTATAATACTTTCCGCCGCAGGTGAGATAGTAGGTACCTGCCGTCGATGCGGCTTTCAGTTTGTACAGACCGGTACCTGCAGAAACTTCCAGATCGGAGTTTTCTTCATTTGACTTGGTGTCGAAACCGGTCGTTTTGCCGCCGGTTGCTTCGGAACCCATCGCCACAGAGGCGCTCGGTGCGAAGATGATGAAAGCGGCTCCCTCCTGGGGAACGCCCGCAATCGGGGTAGCCTTGAACATTTCGGATGCCGCAGTAGCAACAACAGGCAGCATCGCAAGGATCATGACTACGACCAAAATCGCGGAAACCGCTCTCTTGAGATTCTTTCTCATATTTGGTCCTCCTTAATGAAATTCGGCAATCTGCAAATGGGCGCAGAAATACCTATAATGGATACTAGAATCATACCATATTTCATAAATAATTGCCATACAAAAACGATATGATTTTCTCTGATTTCAGATTTTTGTATGCTTTGACAATAACAGGTGGCTCCGACAACTTTATTTGACATTTAACAGTATATTTTTACTTCTGAAAACGCTTTATTTTCAACACTTTCTCATTTTTGTCTATTTTGCCACTTATTTTGAACGCAATTTCTCAGAAAACGCTTTTTCCTTGACAGATATCTCTGTTTTTTTTATAATAAATCCACTGATCTTATTCCGATACGGCGGAGGTAATTATGGATAGTATCTGCACAAAAAAACCGCTTTGGTATTCCTTCTGTGCTTTTGGCGGAGCCGCAATTGCCGCCGCACTTGCCGCACTGACTGTCTGCCTGATCCGGCAGAGCGTCAAGGTGGTTCCCCTGCTGGTTTTGCTTGCAATCCTTGCCGGCGGCGTGCTTCTGGTCTTGCTCTGCATAAAAACAATAAAAACACTGCCCGATGTCATCGCAGAAGCAAAACCCAAACGAAGTCTTCCGCAAAAAAACCAGCCGAGTCACGGCAGTCTCTGTCTTTCCAGATGCATTGCAATTATCATTTTAATTCTTTGTGGTGTTTTCTTTCTGATTTTCTACAGCAAAGCTCAGGAAACACAGTCTATTCCGCAATCAACGGTTCAATCCGGCATTCAATATGAAAAGGGCAAGGTTCTTGCCATTACCGGCGGTACCTATCAGGGACAGCAGGATATGGAGGATGTTCCCGTCGGAAAACAGATTCTTCGGGTACAGATTACTTCCGGCGAACATAAGGGCGAGATTCTCAGCGATGTTACCAACAACCTCAGCTATCTATACGGCACACTTCTTGAGGTCGGCGACAGCGTAACCATTTCATATTCTTATACGAACGGCGTTCTGGACGACATACAGCTTCAGGATTACGATCGAACCGTTCCTTTATTGATCGTGCTTGCGCTATTCCTTATAATCACCATTTTGATCGGAGGAAAAATCGGCGCGAAGTCGCTGCTCGGACTCGCGCTGACCATTCTTTGCATTTTTACCGTCCTGATTCCTCTGCTTTTGGGCGGCGCTCCCACACTTCTCACGGTTTTTGCGACCTGTGCACTTGTTACGATCGTAGAATTTATGATCCTTGACGGCTTTCACCGGAAAACAGTCTGTGCAATTCTCGGTACGCTTGCCGGTGTGCTGTTAGCGATGCTGTTCGCTCAGCTATCGTGCAGCCTGATGCGGATTGACGGCTACAAAATGTATACCGCCGAACCGACCATCGAAGCTCTGTTGCAGATTCGGCAGGGACAGGAGCCTTCCGCCGCACTTCAAATCGGCGATCTGCTGGTTGGCGGTATTCTGATTGCTGCTCTCGGCGCGGTCAACGACGTTGCAATGAGTATCAGTTCCGCTATGAATGAGCTGATTGCCGTCAATCCGAATCTGACCCGTAAGGAATTGTTCAAATCCGGTATGAACATCGGCCGCGATATGGTCGGCACGATGACCAATACGCTGATTCTTGCGTTAGCGGGCAGCAGTTTTGTTCTGATGATTTATTTGTCCTCTCTGGAGCCCTCCTTCTCACAGTTGATGAGCAGCACCTTCTTCTCCGTGGAAATGGTGCAGGCGCTCTCAAGCTCTATCGGCGTTATCCTTGCCGTTCCGTTTTCTGTTCTGATCGGCATGCTGCTTTTCGGGCATACAAAGAAGGCAACCAAAAAAGTAAAATAAAATGGCAAAACGCAGAGGCCGATATGCCTCTGCGTTTTGCTTTTCATATTATTAAAGATATGTAACGCTATACGATATCAGCCTTTCGTAAGCCCCAGAAAGTACTGATGAATTGCGGTGTCCGTGCCAAGCTCGGGATGAAAGGCAAGTCCGATTTGATTTTTATATCGGGCAGCTACGATTTTTTGATTTACGGATGCTAAAACCGAAACATCATCACCCACCCGCTCAATATACGGCGCACGGATGAAGGTCATGTTGACTTCGCCCAGATTTCCAAAAGGCGCTTTTGTCCGAAAACTTCCCAACTGTCTTCCATAAGCATTTCTTTTGACAGAAACCGGAAGTGTTCCGAAATATACATTCGGATCGTTGGAAATCTGCTTTGCCAGGAGAATCAATCCGGCGCAGGTGGCAAGCACCGGTGTATTTGCGTCAATCATTTCCTTCAGCGGTGCCATCATATCCAGCTCGTTCAAAAGCTTCCCCTGAACGGTGCTTTCGCCTCCCGGAAGAACAATTCCGTCAAAAGAACCGATATCGGATCGTTTTCGGAGAAGAACACACCTGCAGCCGAGATCAGACAGCATTTTTTCGTGTTCGGCAAACGCTCCCTGAACCGCCAGAATTCCGATTTTC
>JAEDKB010000065.1 GCA_016296045.1 Oscillospiraceae bacterium | reverse complement strand
GCTGACCTCTTGAATGCCATTCAAGCGCTCTCCCAGCTGAGCTATACCCCCAAATAGGACTGCAATCTCTGATTGCATGATGTATTATAACAAACGAATCCGAAAAAAGCAATAGTTTTTTTCGGTTTTTCTTTTTTCTTCTGTTTTAACAGAAAAGTTGACAGTTTTTTTCATATCATGGTATAATTTAGTTAAAGAAATTATTTATAGAAAGAGAGGGCGATGGCAGTGTATAAAAGAGCGATATCGGGGTTGCTGTTTTTTGCGATCATACTATCGGCTGCGGCAGTGGTCTGCGCCGAAGACGGACCAACAAAGTCAAACAATATCGGAAAAAACAATTATGCCGATTTTAGTTCAACAGTGAAATCCTATCTTGTTGCACAAAAAGACGGTTCATTTATGCGCGTAGAGGCGATCAACGGGCAGGTCGTTATTGAGACATATTCTTCGGAACTGCAATTCGAAAGCGCCCTTTTGCTGAAATATGAACTGCCACTGTTTGGAGGCTTTTACGAAGGTACAGACAGCTTTTTCCTTGTTTTCGGGCAGGAGAATCCGGCAGAGGATGATGCTACGGAGGTAATCCGCGTTGTAAGATACGATAAAAGCTGGAACCGGCTCAGTGCGGCGTCCTTGTACGGTGCAAATACGGCAATCCCGTTTGAAGAGGGAAGCCTGCGAATGGTGCAGAGCGGTGACTTCTTGTATATTCACACCTGCCATGAAATGTATCACCTCCTGAATGGGATTAACCAGCAGGCAAACCTTATGCTGGCTGTCCGAATTTCTACAATGGAGGTTGAAGAATGCTTTGACTCGGTTGGCGATTCCTCCGACGGATATGTTGGCCGCTCGTTCAATCAGTTTATAGCGGCGGATGAAGATGCGATTCTCTCGGTCAATCATGGAAATGCTTATCCTCGTGCCGTTGTTCTGAGCCGTTACGCATTGAAAACGGAAGAAAGTATATTTGCCAACAACTGCGTTTCCGTAGAGACGCTGCCCATTGCCGGAGAGTCCGGAGATTATAATACGGGGACAAGTGTGGGCGGATTTGAGGTGTCTGCGACATCTTACCTGATTGCCGGTAATTCGGCAGATCGGGCAGTAAATGAAAATATGAATGCTGTAAGGAATATTTTTGTAACATCTACGTTAAAAACACGTTTTTCTGCCGACGGAACAAGGTGTATTTGGATTACAAACTATCCGACGGATGACAGCAGCTATTTCGGCCAGGTATCTACGCCGCATATTGTGACTGTAGAGAATGGCTTTTTATTGTTGTGGACGGTAAAAGGGCGGCTGAATTATGTGTTTTTGGATGACAATGGCGATATGATCGGAGAAATTATGTCCGCAGACGCTGCGCTGTCCGACTGCAAGCCGATTGTTGCGGACGGTGCGGTATACTGGTACTGCACACAAAACAGTGCGCCCGTGTTCTATTGCATTGATCCTGAGAAACCTGAGACGGTGACGGAGATACCGACGGAGCAGCAGGAGCAAGAGGAGCCGACACAGCCGACAGAAGAAACAGGTATCATGCCGTATTCTGAGCAAGAGCATGAGGAAATCTGCCCCAGCCGATTCTTTTCGGATGTTCCGGGTGTGGACTACTGGGGGCATGAGGGGATCGACTTCGTTGTTGAAAACGGGCTGTTTAACGGTATGAGCGCAACGACTTTTGAGCCTGACACGACGATGACACGGGCAATGCTGGTGACTGTCCTTTGGCGCGCTGCCGGTATGCCGATGCAGGGAACAAACCCGTTTTATGATGTTCCGGAAAATGTCTGGTTTACGGACGCGGTCAAATGGGCAAGCGACTGCAATCTCGTCAATGGTATGCAAGAGGGGAAATTCTGTCCGCAGGAGAATATAACCAGAGAACAGATGGCTGCAATCCTTTACCGCTACGCACAATACAATGCGCAGGACGTTTCCGGCATGGCTGATCTTTCGGCTTTTCCGGATGAGCTGACGGTGAGCGGCTGGGCAGAAAATGCAATGTGTTGGGCTGTGGCAAAGGGAATTATCGGCGGTTTGCAGACAGGAGAAACGACAATCCTTCTGCCGCAGGGCAACGCGACCCGTGCTCAGGTTGCAACTATCTTGATGAGATTTTTACAGGAGTAAAAGATGGATTTAAAGGAAAACCTGTTTGCGATGCAGGATCTTGCCTATCGGGAGTTTATTTGCCCATTGGTACCGACCGTCCCGCCGGAACGGATTATTGGAATTCGCACACCGCTTCTTCGGAAGCTTGCCAAAGAAGTGAAGAAGAGCCCCGAGATAAAGCAGTTTTTGCAGCGGCTTCCGCATCGGTATTATGAAGAAGACTGCCTTCAGGCGTTTCTGATAGAGCAGATACGCGATTATTCTGATTGTATAGAAGCGTTGAATGCATTTTTACCGTATGTGGATAACTGGGCGGTTTGCGACAGTATGTCGCCCAAAGTGCTCGGAAAGCACCGACAGGAGCTTTTGCAGGAAATTGTGCTCTGGTTGAAATCGACGCACACATACACGATTCGCTTTGGCATAAAAATGCTGATGACATGGTATTTAGATGATGCGTTTGCTCCGGAATATCCGCAGATGGTTAGTTCGGTTATTTCCGAGGAATACTATGTAAATATGATGATCGCGTGGTATTTTGCCACGGCGCTTGCAAAGCAGTACGAAGCCGTTCTGCCGTTTTTGCAAGAGAACCGGCTTTCAAAATGGGTGCATAACAAAACGATTCAGAAAGCCGTGGAGAGTTATCGAATCACTTCGGAACAAAAGGCCTATTTACGGACATTGCGCAGAAAGTAGTCAGACATATCACCGGAAAGTCCAACCGAGACGGGGTATATAACCGGCGCATCAGAGGATTCCGAAATATATATAGAAGGGAATGTGTTTTTTGTGCAACCGCACTTCTAAAATGCTTGCGTTTTAAAAAGGAGTGTGATAAAATACACGTCATAAAAAATTCTTATGAAAGAAAAAGGCATAAAAGAGTAGAAGTCGAAAGGAGTATTACGATGAACCAGAAGCATCTGTTTACCGGCGCAGCAACAGCGATTGTTACTCCGATGAAGGAATCCAAAGTGGATTACGACAGCTTTGGCAGGATGATCGATTTTCAAATTGAATCTGGTATCAAGGCGCTGATTGTTTGTGCAACGACCGGTGAGGCTCCGACGCTTTCGGATGATGAGCATTGCGAAACCGTTGCTTATGCGGTTCGGCGAGCAAACGGGGCAGTGCCGATCATTGCCGGTACCGGCTCAAACGATACCGCTCATGCGGTGATGATGTCAAAACGTGCGGCAGATGACGGAGCAACAGCAGTGCTCTGTGTTACGCCCTATTATAATAAGCCGACGCAGACCGGATTGATCCGCAGCTTTTCCGCAATTGCGGACGGCTCTCCGGTTCCGGTGGTTCTTTATAATGTCCCCTCCAGAACAAGTGTGAATATTGAACCGGAGACCTATGGCGTATTGGCAGATCATCCGAATATCTGTGCAATTAAGGAAGCCAACGGAAATCTCAGTAAAATCATGGATACCTTCCGTATTGTCGGCGACCGGCTGGATATTTATTCCGGCAATGACGACCAGATCATTCCGATCCTTGCGCTCGGCGGCAAGGGCGTTATTTCCGTACTTTCCAATGTAATGCCGAAGGAAACCGTGGAAATGTGCGACCGCTTTTTCCGCGGCGACCTGAAGGGCAGTATGCAGATGCAGCTTGACTATCTGCCCTTGATTCATCTTCTGTTCAGTCAGACCAATCCGATCCCTGCAAAGGCGGCACTTGCTGCAATGGGATTGTGTGAAGACTGTTTGCGTCTGCCGCTGACACCGATGGAGGAACCGATGCGCAGCAAGCTTTACGAGGAAATGCGGAAGCTGAATCTGATTTAAGCGAGGAAGCAATCATGATATTTATGGTTCATGGTGCCTGCGGATATATGGGCACTGAAATGATAAAGCAGATCAGGCACCATTTTCCGGATGCGGAAATTGTTCCGGTCGATTCCTGCCAGACGTGCGCGGATGTTTATCATGCACCGTCGGAGTATCGCGGCAGGGTAGATTGTATTGTGGATTTTTCCCATCACAGTGCAACGAAGAAGCTGACAGATTACGCCGTTGCGGTGCAAGCTCCGCTGGTGATCGCTACCACCGGACAGACACCGGAGGAACGAACGATGATTGCCTACGCCGCGCAAAGCATCCCCGTATTCTTCGCAAGCAATTTTTCTATCGGTGTCGCGGTGCTGCTGCGAATTGCAAAGGAAGCGGTAAAGGCCTTTCCGGATGCGGACATTGAGATCGTAGAAGCGCATCACAACCACAAGGTCGATGTTCCGAGCGGAACGGCACTGACGCTTGCAAAGGCGATACAAAGTGTCCGGGAAAATGCGAAATTGAATATCGGCCGACACGAAAACGGCAAGCGTGAAAAAAACGAGATCGGTATTCATTCCCTCCGCATGGGGAATATCGCCGGTGTACATGAAATTCATATTTGCACCCCGACGCAGACATTGACGCTGAAGCATGAGGCGCATGACCGCGCATTATTTGCCGAGGGAGCGATTGAAGCAATAAAGTTCCTGATCGGACAGCCGGCAGGACTTTATGATATGGAAAAAATGTATACGATAAAGGAGGAAAAACGATGACGGTTAGAATTGGAATTATGGGCTACGGCAATCTTGCCCGCGGAGTGGAAGCGGCGATTGGCCAGAATGAAGACGCAAAGCTGGTTGCGGTTTTTTCCCGCCGCGATCCAAAGAGCCTTTGCATAGCCACGGAGAATGTGCCGGTTGTTTCGGCAGATGCTGTAGCGGATTATGCTGATAAAATCGACGTTCTGGTGCTCTGCGGCGGCAGCGCAACAGACCTTCCGAAGCAGACAGCAGAATATGCAAAACTGTTCAATGTGGTAGACAGCTTTGATACCCATGCGAATATACCGGAACATTTTGCACAGGCAGACGCAAGTTCCAAGGCAGCCGGGAAAATCAGTTTGATCTCCTGCGGCTGGGATCCGGGTATGTTCAGCATTGCCCGCCTGTATGCAAACTGCATCCTTCCCGATGGTAAGGATTATACCTTCTGGGGCAGAGGCGTCAGCCAAGGACATTCCGATGCAATCCGCCGTATCGAGGGCGTTCTGGATGCCCGTCAGTATACGGTTCCGGTAAAGAATGCGCTTGACCAGGTCAGAGCAGGCCAGTCGCCTGAGCTTTCCGTCAGAGAAAAGCATACCCGTGAATGTTATGTGGTTGCGGCAGAGGGTGCGGATCTGAGCCGCATCGAGCGTGAAATCAAGACGATGCCGCATTATTTTGACGAATATGATACGACCGTACATTTCATTTCGATGGAGGAAATGCGGAAAAACCACAGCGGTATTCCGCATGGCGGTTTTGTTATCCGCAATGGCTGCACCGGCTTCCAAAAGGAAAACAAGCATACAATTGAGTATCGTCTGCAACTGGATTCCAACCCGGAATTTACCGGCAGTGTGCTGGTTGCGTGTGCCAGAGCGGTGTATCGCATGAACTGCGAGGGGCAAAGCGGCTGCAAAACGCTCTTTGATGTTCCGCCTGCCTATCTCAGCCCGCTGAGCGCAGACGAGCTTCGCGCAAAGCTGCTGTAATCCCTGCAAGCGAAGTTGTCAGGAAGTCCTCGGGACGAAAATCATTCTTTGGACAAGAAACGGCATAGTCATTATGGCTATGCCGTTTTTGCAAGCAAAAATCTCCCCTTCAGGGTTTCTGAAGGGGAGATACTGCACTTATTTCTTTATCGCATGAGATTTTGCAGATTGCCGACGGAATCATGGTTGTCTTCGTCAATAACATAGAATGATACTGGAACCTGATAAAAAGGTTTTGAACCTTTTTATCAGATTCCAGTATAATATGCAAGGGCTTAGCTGACTTTGTTCGACGCTTTTAGAATACTCCGTTTTTTCGACCTTTCCCCGTAATATAGCAAGCAACCGTAGCCGCAGTGCCTTTTCGTGGCTCATAATCACCGGTCATTCAACATGGTATCATTCTTTATCATGAAACATTTTTTCTGTCTCATACAAAAAACATCCCCCCGTGGGGCTTGCGCCGGCAAATGATCGCACTTAGAATGAAAGAGGAAAGAAAGAGAGAGGAGAGAAATCCTATGAAACAAATGTTTTCAATCAAAAACTTGGTTTTTTGCGCGCTGTGTGTTGCGCTCTGCACGGTGCTCCCGATGGCATTTCACGCAATTCCGAATGCAGGCTCGGTCTTTTGCCCGATGCATATTCCGGTCTTCCTTTGCGCGCTTGCCTGTGGATGGCCGTATGGCCTGGTCTGCGGTCTGATCGGACCGTTGATCTCCAGCCTGACTACCGGTATGCCGCCGGCAGCAATTTTGCCGGTTATGACCGTTGAGCTTTCCGTATATGGGTTGGTTTCGGGTCTTTTGATGCGCTTTGTACATACAAAATACACCTATGCGGACATTTATATTTCCATGGTGCCGGCAATCCTAATCGGACGTATTTTCGCAGGTCTTTCAGCGGCATTTATTTTCGGCAGCAAGAGCATTACATCCATCGGCGCATGGGTGACCTCCTATTTTGTAACAAATCTCCCCGGAACGGTAATCCAGCTTGTGCTGATTCCGCTGCTTGTAATTGCATTGATGAAAATGCGGCTGATACCACAGCGCTACCCGAGAAAAAGTGACAAATGAATCAGGAAGAGATTGTACGATTCTTTGATCGATGCGCGCCTGAATGGGATGCCGGTCTGGTTCGCAAAGAGGAAATCATTGCTGAAATTCTGGATCACGGCGGAATTCGTGCGGGAATCGATGTGCTGGACGTTGCTTGCGGCACGGGCGTTTTGTTTTCCGATTATCTCAAGCGCGGTGTTCACCATGTCACTGCGATTGACATTTCCCCGGAAATGGTAAAACGCGCAGCGGAAAAGTTTCCGAATGCACCGATCGACGTCATCTGCGGAGATGTGGAAACGGCAGCTTTTGACAGAAAATTTGATGCCGTAATGGTTTATAATGCCTTCCCGCATTTTCCGAATCCGAAACGGCTGGTTGAGGTTCTTGCCGCCAATTTGAAGCAGGGCGGATGTCTGACGATTGCACATGGAATGAGCAGAGATCAGATCAATTCCCATCATAGCGGCGCTGCCTCTGCGGTGTCTATGCAGTTAATGGAAGCGCAGCAGCTTGCACAGCTTATGCTGCCGCTTTTTGAAATGGATGCAGTGATCTCAAATGATAAAATGTATCTGGTTACAGGCATAAAAAAATAGGAAATACGCTTCCGAAGAAAAATACGCACCCCATTTGTCAGACAAGTATGATATACTTGTTGTGAGAAATGGGGTGCTCTTTCTATGCCGACCGACATAACGGCGCTCAGGGCAGACAGGGAAAAACGGGCCGCAAACGGAGCAGGTTCTCCGGAACTTGGGTGCGGAAGACCTATAAAATTGACACATCTGGCTGAATTGACCGCCTATCTTGCAGCGGGAAAAACTGATACAATATTTCTGAGGTGAATGATATGCTTCGAATGGAGATTGCGTTGTTCCTTGTGCTGGCCTTTATTGCCTGTGTGTATTTTTCTGCCGGAAAAAAGCATACGCTGCTTCATAAAGTTTTTTCCGCCTTGCTGATTGTGATTCTGATCCATCTGGTGTTTGACGGCGCAACGGTTTACACCGTTAACAGGCTGGACATGATACCGAAAACGCTGAACGATATTTTGCACAGAATATTTATCGGAACGATGGTGCTTGCTGTTTTTTTGTTCTATCAGTATATTGCTATTCTGGTGGAAGAGGAAAGCGGAAAACCGCGGCGCTTGGATATGCCTGCAAAGGTGTTCTTGGTGCTTGCGGAATTGGGCGTCATGCTGCTGCCCGTTCACTACGCCGTTACGCCGGAGGGAAACTACTCGGACGGAATTCACGTCGCTGTTTGCTATGTCAGCGTAGCGTTTTATCTGTTCCTTTGTGTGTGGATGCTGCTTCGAAATTGGAAGCAGATTCATCCGAAGAAAAAATTCGCCATCGCTGCGGCACTCTTAATCCAGTTGTGTGTTTCGGTCCTTCAGTCGTTCAATCCAACATGGTTAATCAGCGGGATGGGCTTGATTTTGATGACTTTGGC
>JAEDKB010000064.1 GCA_016296045.1 Oscillospiraceae bacterium | reverse complement strand
TTCAGATTCCACTACCAAAGGGCAGGCGGTCTGTGAGAAAATCGTGACAATTTCCGGTTTATCGGCGGCTTTTACTTCTGGGTGTATTGAGATGTAAGGCTAACGTATTTGACTTTATTTTTGCTGTGGCTGTGGTACATATGCTGGTTCCGGATGCAGACAGAAACGCCTTGAAACTTTAAAAGAAAAGCGACAATCCCGAAAACCGTTATGGTGTTCGGGATTGTCCTTTGATTTTGGGGTGTCGAGAACGCAAAAACACTCCATTTGAGAAAATTTTGACCTGTGAGAGTTATTATTGAGCAGGATTTTTCCTCGGTGGAACAGTTTTGTGAAGACGGTGTATTTTACAATTTGTTCACCCAAAACAGGAAAATGCGGTTATAATGGAAGAGAAATAAAAAGAGAGGATGATTACTATGGCAAAAACTGTCCTGATCGTTGAGGATGACCGAAATATTGCGGACCTGCTGCGCCTCTATCTGGAAAAGGAAGGCTACGAGGTTGCAATCGCGCTGGACGGCCTGAAGGGCGTGGAGAAATTCCGCGAGCTGAAGCCGACACTGGTGCTTTTGGATGTCATGCTGCCCGGCATGGACGGCTGGGGCGTTTGTCGTACGATCCGCGCCGAAGCAAAGACACCGATCATCATGCTGACGGCAAAAAGCGAGACGGAAGACAAGGTCATGGGTCTGAAACAGGGGGCGGATGATTATATTACCAAGCCCTTTGAAATGAAAGAAGTTCTTGCGCGCATTGAGGCGGTTCTGCGCCGCAGCGGAATTGAGCCGGAGAAGGCGTCGCGCCGCTTGACGTTTGATAAACTGGTCATTGATATGGATGCGTTTGAATTGACCGTGGACGGAAAGAAGGTCGCAACGCCGCCGAAGGAAATGGAGCTTTTGTACCATCTTGCGTCTGCTCCGAACCGCGTTTTCACGCGCAACCAGTTGCTCGATGAGGTTTGGGGCTTTGACTATTTCGGAGATACCCGTACGGTGGATGTACATGTCAAACGCCTGCGTGAAAAGCTTGAGGGCGTTTCCGAACAGTGGGAGCTGAAGACGGTCTGGTCTGTTGGCTATAAGTTTGAGGTTAACGGACAATGAAAACGACATTTCGCCGGCAAATGACATTGATTGTCTGTGTCCTGCTGGTGGCAACAACACTGATCGGCGTATCCTTCTGGGCGCTCTTTACGCGGTATGTAACCGATGAAAAACAGACCAGTATGCGGGAAACGGCCGATTCGGTGGTGCAATTGACCAAAGCCTATTCTTCATTTTATTTGAGAGATGTGGAATACCGCACGAATCTGGCGGTCGCGGCTGCCGCATCGGGCAGTGATATCGTGATTTGTACCGAAGAGGGACAGGTCTGCATCTGTGCCAGTGATATTCAGAACTGCTCTCATATCGGGCACAGTCTGGGACGCACGACTGCCGAAAAGGTATTTACCTCGGGCGGCATAATGGTTTCTTCGGAGGCAAGCAGAATTTACGGAAGCGAGCGAATTGCAATCGCTGTTCCGGTTACGGCAGAGGACGGAACGCGCCTGTGCATCGTAATGGTGTCCATGGAGCGCAGCGAGCTGTATGCACTGACGACCCAGACAATTCAGATTTTCCTGCTGGTATCGCTTTTGGCGATTGCCCTGACACTGCTCGCAACGCCATATCTGACCCGCCGTGAGACAGCACCCATCCGTACGATGGCATCTGCCGCAAGACAGATCGCTCGCGGCGACATGAATGTCCGCGTTCCGACCGGCTATCAGAACGAAGAAATGGAGGAGCTGGCAGTTGCCTTCAACAACATGACGATTGCCCTGCAAAACTCCGAAACAGTGCGTCAGGAATTTGTCGCAAACGTCAGCCACGAGCTGAAAACACCGATGACGACCATTGCAGGCTATCTGGACGGTATGCTGGACGGAACCATTCCGGAAGAAAAAACGCACTATTACATGGAGCTGGTTGCTACGGAAGCGCGTCGCCTGTCGCGTTTGGTTCGCAATATGCTGGAGATTTCGCGTCTGAAGGATCAGGGAATCCCGCCGGATAAGCTGACGGATTTTGATATCTGCGAGGCTGCGGGGCAGGCTCTGCTGTGTTTCGAACAGCCAATCAACCGCAAGCATCTGAATGTTGATGTGGATATGCCGGAGCTGGGCTTGTCGGTACATGCGATGATGGATGCCGTAACGCAGGTGCTCCATAATCTGATAGATAATGCCGTCAAGTTTGCAAACGAGGGCGGCACATTGAGCATTCGTGTGGTGCGCCGCGGCGACAGCGCGGTCGTTACCGTTGGAAATACCGGTCCGACGATCGCACCGGAGGAGCTTCCGCTGATCTTTGACCGTTTTCATAAGACGGACAAGAGCCGCTCAACCGACCGTGACGGTGTCGGGCTCGGACTGTATATCGTAAAGACAATCGTTACCGCGCATGGAGAAGATATCTATGTGACGAGCCGCGACGGAAAGACGGAATTTACCTTTACCATGTCCCTGACAAAGTAGGAAAGGAGGGAACGCAATGAACACGCCGGAGAAAAGCAGGCACGATAAAATGCCGATGCCGGACTCTTTCGGCACGGGAAAACAGCCGATCAGACAAAAATCGTATCTTCCGATGACGCTGATTCTTCTGGTGATCCTGCTTGGCGCAAATCTGGTGGCATTTGCGGTCCACCTCCGCCTGCAGAATAAGGACAGAATCAATGCAATTAAAAATGTGCTTTTGCCCGGAAGTGACCAAATCGGCGCTTTTTCGGGCTTGATCGGCGGCGATAAAGTTCAGGCGGGAATTCATCCTTCCGGGCAGACGCTTTCAGACACGGAAATCGTAAAAAAACTGCTTCCGAGTCTGGTGCGGATCACGGCACAGACGGATTCCGAAACAGCAATCGGCACCGGTCTTGTTCTGACGCGGGATGGATATATTCTGACCAATTCCCATAGTGTCGAAACCGTTCACGCGTTGTGCGTCATCCTCTCCGACGGAAGCTCACACACGGCGGTGTGCGTCGGATCGGATGGAAGCAGCGACTTGGCGGTGCTCAAAATTGAGGCGGAGACGCTGGAGCCGGCAGAGCTTGGTGATTCTTCCGAAATTCAGAGCGGCGACCGACTCCATCTGCTTTCCTACAGCGGAGAGCTGAAAGAAGCAACGGTCATTAAGGCAGATGATTCGGCCGTGCTTGGCGGAGAGCAGACTCGTATGCTTGTCGTTGATTTGTCGGAGGAGGGTGTCTTGATCAATCAAAGCGGTCAGGTGGTCGCAATTCAAATCGGAGAAAAGCCGCGTGACGGCAAGGCGCTTCCGATCTGCACGGCAAAAGAATTGGCGAATGATCTGATCAGCTACGGATGCATCAATCCGCAGGCCTCCCTCGGCGTTCAGATTGCAGAGCTTAACGACATACAGCGCCGCTATTGGCAGCTTCCGGAGGGCGTAATGATCAGCCAGGTTGTTGTAAACGGCAGCGCGTATCTTGCCGGAATTCGTCCGGGCGATGTGCTGCTGCAAATCGACGCAAAGCAGATCAAAAATGCCGACGACTATCAGGCGGCAATGGAGCTGCTGCATCCAGGAGATACCGTGCAGCTTCTGATCTACCGCATGGGACGGGAATACAGTATTACAATCGTGCTGCAAAGCACTCGTTGAAAAGACGAAAGGTTTTTGAAGAACCGGAATCACAGCGCAACTCGCACTCTGCCGTACCTGTGTACGATGACGAGTGCGAGTTGCTTGTCCCTGAAGCCTTTCTAACGACCTTTATGCAGAAATCCGGTTGTTCTTCCTGAAAAAATGTGATATGATGATAAAAGAAAAAGGAGGCTTTTTATGCGTATTTTAAAAGGACTGCGTCCGGAAGCGGCGCTTCGATATTTTGAAGAAATCTGTGCGATCCCCCATGGCTCGCGGGATACCAAGCGCATATCGGACTACTGCGTCCGTTTTGCAAAGGAGCATGGCCTGAAATACATTCAGGATGCGAACAACAATGTTGTCATTTATAAACCGGCATCCGCAGGCTATGAGAACCATCCGACGGTCATTGTGCAGGGGCATTTGGACATGGTCTGCGAAAAGGATCCCGACTGTGACATTGATTTTTCAAAGGACGGCCTTCGTCTGCGCTGTGACGGCAAGTATATTTTTGCGGAAGGAACAACGCTGGGCGGTGATGACGGGATCGCGGTGGCCTACGCGCTGGCGGTGCTGGAGTCAAACGAGCTGAGACACCCGCCGATCGAAGCGGTGTTTACGGTCGATGAGGAGATCGGCATGCTGGGCGCGGAGGCCATGGATATGAGCGTTTTGCAGGGACGAATTCTTCTCAACTGTGATTCAGAGGATGAAGGGATCCTGACGGTTAGCTGCGCGGGCGGCGCGACCTCGACGATTTCAAAACCGATTCAGCGAGAAGCCGCGGACGGACCGATCTGGCGCATGGCGGTTAAGGATCTGATCGGCGGTCACAGCGGCGTGGAAATCAACAGCGGCCGTGCCAATGCAAATAAAGTGCTGGCGCAGATTCTGAAAGACCTGCCCGTGCGCTTGGTTCGTATTGACGGCGGCAGCAAGGACAATGCGATCCCCAGAGCGGCGGAAGCGATTGTAGCGGCAGACGCACCGGAAAGCGCGTTTTTTGCCCGTGCAGAGGAAATCCGCAAGACGCTTCCGGAAGCGGAAACAGAGGTTCAATTCATCTGTGAGCCTGCAAAAAGCGATCTGCTTCCCATGACCGAGGAAGACAGCAGACAAACGCTGGCGCTGCTGAATGCACTTCCCAACGGTGTGCAGAAAATGAGCTGTGATATTGAGAATCTGGTGCAGACTTCGCTGAATCTCGGCATCCTTACGACGCAAAACGATTGTGTAACGATGACCTTCTCCGTCCGAAGCTCTGTCAATACGGAAAAGACGGAATTGATTGAGCGGCTGCGTCAGATCGGGGAAAGCTACGGCGGAAGCTATGCTGAGTCCGGTGCATATCCCGCATGGGAGTATCAGAAGCAGTCGCGGCTGCGTGATACGATGCTGGAAGTGTTCCGTGAACAATATGGACACGAGGCGGTCGTTGAGGCCATTCATGCCGGTCTGGAGTGCGGTATTTTCGCCGATCGTCTGCCCGGCCTGGATGCGGTGTCCTTCGGGCCGCAGATGTATGACATTCATACCAGTCGGGAGCGCCTGGATCTGGCCTCTACGGAGCGCACATGGAATTATCTGGTCGAAGTTCTTGCCCGCTTATAATGAAATAACAAACATCCGCCGTATGTGTCAGATGCGGCGGATATTTGTTGCTTTTTTTGTAAAAACCTGCTACAATATTTTAACTTACCTTTTCGTTGGAGAAACATGATGCAAAAATCTTTGAGAAAAAAATATTTCGGGGATCGTGCGTTTTATAAGCTTGCGTTGGCGGTAGCGATTCCCATTATGATACAAAACGGCATTTCCCAGCTTGTGGGTATGCTGGATAATATCATGGTCGGACGGGTCGGAACGGAGCAAATGACCGGCGTTTCGATTGCCAACACGCTGATTTTTGTATTTAATCTGGCGGTTTTCGGCGCGGTTTCCGGTGCCGGAATTTTTGGCGCCCAGTTTTTCGGCAGCGGAAATCATGACGGTGTGCGCTACGCATTTCGTTTCAAACTGATCATCGGTGCACTGCTGGCTGCCGGCGGTATCGCGATTTTCCTGATATTTGGCGAGCCGCTGATTATGCTTTACCTCAAAGGAGAGGGAACCGCGCAGGAGATTGCAGATAGTCTGGGCTATGCAAAAGAATACATGCATATTATGCTGATCGGATTCGTTCCGTTTGTTCTTTCGCAATGCTATGCCGGAACATTGCGCGAAAGCGGTCAGACGTTTGTGCCCATGATTGCCGGTGTGGTTTCGGTTTTCGTAAACCTGCTGTGTAATACGCTGCTGATTTTCGGTTATCTGGGCTTTCCGGCGATGGGTTCAGCCGGTGCGGCGGTTGCAACAGTCATCTCCCGCTTTGTCGAATTGGGAATTGTTTTGGTCTGGACGCATCTTCATGCGGACAAGCATCCGTTCATTCGCGGTGTGTATCGCTCTATCTATATTCCAAGGGAGTTGGTTTGGAAAATTGCCAAAAAGACGCTGCCGCTTATGATTAACGAGACGCTTTGGGCAGGCGGTATGGCGCTGCTTTCTCAGTGCTATTCTCAGCATGGCTATGATGTGGTTTCCGCCAATAATATCGCAAGTACGATTGCCAATGTGTTTAATGTTGCGTTCCTTGCCATGGGCAATGCAATCGGCATCATTGTCGGTCAGCTTCTGGGCGCGAATAAGCTGGAAGAGGCGGTGGATACGGATCGAAAGCTCATCACCTTTTCCGTGCTGATTTGCTTTGTGATCGGCGGCGTTATGGCCTGTGTCGCTTCTCTGTTTCCGAAAATATATAATACGACGGAAGAGATACGTTCACTGGCTTCCAGCTTTATTTTGATTGTGGCGCTGTGTATGCCGATCAACAGTCTTGCAAACGCCTGCTATTTTACACTGCGTTCAGGCGGCAAGACCGCGGTGACCTTTGTGTTTGACAGTCTGTTTGTATGTGTATTTACCGTGCCGCTGGCGCTCTTCCTCACGCACGTTGCACATATGCCGATCATACCGCTCTTTTTGATTTGCCAGCTTGTTGATATCCTGAAGTGCGTTATCGGACTGATTATGATAAAAAAAGGAATTTGGATCAATAATATCGTAAAAGGATAAATGATGGATACAAAATATTATCAGAAACATAGCTTACTCCGAATTTTTCTCGGCTATTTTAAGCCGCATCGCCGCTTGTTTGCAGCCGACATGATCTGTGCGCTGCTGGTCGCGGCAGTCGATCTGGCGTTTCCGCTGGTATCGCGCTGGTCGATGAACAACCTCCTGCCGCATAATGCCTATTCCGTCTTTTTCGCAGTGATGGGAACGATGGCGGCAGCCTATCTGATCCGCGCTTTTTTGTATTTTGTGATCTGCTATTGGGGGCATACCTTTGGCATTCGCGTAGAGGCGGATATCCGTCGCGATCTGTTTCGGCATATGCAGACGCTCGGCTATGAATTTTTTGACCGAAACCGTACCGGTCAGCTCATGAGCCGCCTGACGAGCGATCTGTTTGAAATCACCGAGCTTGCTCATCACGGGCCGGAGGATCTGGTCATTTCTCTTTTGACAATCATCGGTGCGCTGATTGTCATGTTTACGATTGAATGGCGTCTGGCGCTCGTCGTGTGTGTGATTCTGCCGATTCTCTTGGTGGTTGTTGTTTTGCGGCGCCGAAAGATGAGCGCAGCTTCCAAGGGCGTTAAGGTGAAGACTGCCGCAATCAATGCAGAGATCGAATCCTCGCTGTCCGGCATCCGAACCGCAAAGGCGTTTGCAAACGAGGATGTTGAATTCCGGAAATTCGACAATGCAAACAACCGTTTTAAGACATCAAAACGGCAATTCCACAAGGAAATGGGCATTTTCTTCAGTTCACTGGAATTCTTTATGTCGGTTTTGTCTGTGTCGGTGATTACAATCGGCGGGGCACTGATTATGAAGAATCGGATCGAAATGGTGGATCTTTTGACCTTCAGCCTGTATATTTCCACCTTTACCAGTCCGGTGCGCAAGCTGATCAACTTTGCCGAAATGTTTACAGATGGCTTTGCGGGACTGAGCCGTTTTGTCGAACTGATGCGGACAGAGCCGACGCTGCGCGACGCGCCGGATGCGGTAGAACTGAAAAATGTGCGCGGTGAAATCCGTGCCGAGCATGTCACGTTCGCTTATGAAGGGGATCTTGATGTGCTGGATGATGTGAGCTTCACGGTTGCGCCCGGCCAAACGGTGGCGATTGTGGGGCCCTCCGGCGGAGGAAAGAGTACGCTGTGCCGTCTGGTTCCCCGCTTTTATGATGTGACGGACGGTAAGATCTGCATTGACGGTCTGGATGTCCGTCAGGTTACGCAGGAGTCGCTGCATCATGCCATTGGCGTGGTGCAGCAGGATGTATTCCTCTTTGCCGACACCATCGGCAACAATATCCGCTACGGCAAGCCGGAGGCGACCATGGAGGAAATCATCAGCGCGGCAAAACGTGCGGAAATATATGATGACATCATGGAAATGCCGGATGGCTTTGACACCTATGTCGGCGAACGGGGCACCCTGCTTTCCGGCGGTCAGAAGCAGCGCATATCCATTGCCCGCATTTTCCTGAAAAATCCGCCGATTCTGATTCTGGATGAGGCAACGAGTGCGCTCGACAGCGTAACGGAGGCCAAGATCCAATCTGCGCTGGATGCGCTGGCTGTCGGAAGAACGACGCTGATTATTGCACATCGCCTTTCCACGATTCGAAACGCGG
>JAEDKB010000063.1 GCA_016296045.1 Oscillospiraceae bacterium | reverse complement strand
TCTCAGCGAGCTGATAGAAACATCAAACGAGTGATACTAGAATCTCATAAAAAGGTTAAAAAACCTTTTTATAGCGCCGAAGGCGCGTCAGATTCTGCACAAGACGACACAGCGTGCCTGAAGCACGATGTGAGTGTGCGCAGCACACGGGATTCTTGATTATCACTTTTAATCAAGAATCAGTATTATAAACTCATCCCCTCCGGCATAGAATTTGCCGGAGGGGATGTATTTTGAGTTTAACGGATCTTGCTCTTGCGCGCGCAGGTGTAACGGATCTTTCCGAATTCCAGCGGCGTGAAGGGCTGTATGTCTCCGGTCGGGAGGATATTCTTACCATGCAGCGTCTGTCGCCCTATCTTCTCGGCTATGAGCGTTATATGGTCAAGCCCGGAGATACCTATTACAAGCTTGCACGTCAATTTCAAACCACCGTTCAGGCAATTCTCACAGCAAATCCCGATCAGGACCCGCGCCGTTTGTCTGTGGGGCAGTATCTGATTGTACCGTTCGGGTTTCCGGTTGTCCCGACAGATCAGCCGTTTACCTCAGAGCTGCTTGCTTTATGTATTCAGGGTCTTACCGCACGGTATCCGTTTCTTTCGCACAGAGTTTTAACTACAACAGCCTACGGCCGCCCCGTCAGTCTTCTGAAAATCGGTCAGGGTGATCGGTCGGTGCTGTATAATGCCAGTCACCATGCCAACGAATGGATCACCACACCGCTGCTGATGAAATTTCTCGAAGACTATGCTATGGCGATTTCCGAAAAAGAAAGCATCGGTGGTCTGAATGCAAATGCACTGTTTCGCAGAACGCAGCTATATCTGGTTCCCATGGTGGATCCGGACGGCGTGGATCTTGTCACAGGCGCGATTGAGCCGGGCAGTGAGGAATACGCCGCTGCGCAGATGATTGCCGCCCACTATCCTTCCATCCCGTTCCCGGACGGATGGAAGGCGAATCTGCGCGGAGTGGATCTGAACCTGAACTACCCTGCCGAATGGGAACAGGCCCGCAAAAACAAATTCGCACTCGGCTTTACCTCGCCTGCGCCGCGTGATTTTGTCGGTCTTGCGCCGCTCGATCAACCGGAAAGCGCGGCAATGGTGCTTCTGACAAGGCAGGTCAATCCCCGTCTGACCCTCTCGTACCATACGCAGGGCGAGGTGATCTATTGGAAGTTCCTTGACTTCACGCCGCCGGGAGCGCAGATGATCGGCGAACGCTTTGCCGAGCTCAGCGGCTATCAATTGGAGGATACGCCTTTCATCTCCGGTTTTGCCGGTTACAAAGACTGGTTCATTCAGGAATACAACCGTCCGGGCTATACCATAGAGGTCGGCTTGGGTACAAACCCGCTGCCGCTGAATCAGTTTCCGGAGATTTACCGTAAAAACATCGGGATTCTTGCACTCGGTCTGCAAATATGAGCGATTTGGAAAGAGGACGCGTCGCACGAAGCGACGCGTCCTCTTTCCAATGCTCATACGGATTCGTAATAATCCCTCTTGATCGGGCAACCGAATCAATTCATACGGTACTCCGAAGGATAGTAGTCCGTGAAGCTGCTCTCATTGAAGTAATCAATCAGAACCGCACGCGGGATCTGACCCAGATTGCTGGAGCCCGCCGCTCGTTCGACGTAAACCGCAATCGCGATTTCGGGATCTTCTCTCGGAGCAAATACGACGAAGGAGGCGTTATCGGAACCGCCGGAACCATGCTCTGCGGTACCGGTTTTTGCGCAGATATCAATGCCCAGATTGATGTTCCACAGATAGGTACACGCAGTACCCTTGTTTGCCGACAGGCGCATGCCCTCGGAAAATACGTCATAGGCCTCCTGCGTGATTTCCATCTGACTCAGAATTATCGGCTCGTTGACAAACAGGAGCTTCTGATAGTCCGAGGAAATCACACGGCGCAGGAAGGTTGCCTTATAGCGCGTACCCTTGTTGCCGAGCGTACACATATAGGAGCAAAGCTGGATGGGCGTGTAGGAATGCTCCGACTGCCCGATTGCGGCGGAAACCGTATCGCCGCCGAACCATATACCCTCAACACCCTCATGGTTTGCTGCCTTTGCCTCGGGGCTGGCGCGTGTACCACGCGCCTCGTAGAGTTCAACACCGGTATATTCTCCCAAGCCAAGTCCCTTGGCAGTCTGCTCAATGGCCTCGATACCGGTGCGGTAACCAACCTCGTAGAAGAAATAGTTGCAGGAGACCTGAAGCGCTTTTTGAATTGTCAGTGTGCCGTGTGTTGCGTGGGCGGTCGTCCATAACATGCAACGCGGCAGATAGCCCTGATCTTCAAAGCGGCGATAAATACCTTCATCGGTAATCTCAATATCCGGGTCGATCGCTCCGCTCTGGAGCGCGGCAACCGTCGTGCAGGGTTTAAAGACGGAGCCGGGAGGATAGCAAGCCTCCAACGCACGGTTCACCAACGGAGTATCCTCGTCCGCGACCAAGTCCGCAAAATCCTCGCTGTAGGTTTCCAGATTAAAGGTCGGATAGCTGGCGCAGGCAAGAACTTCACCGGTCTTGACCGACATGACAACTGCGGCGCCGCCGCCGACATCCTTACCACTGCCATACTCATTCAGGCCGTTTTCCTTCAGATCTTCAATCAGAGCGGCAAGCGCGTCTTCGGTGGTTTTCTGCAATTCGATATCGATTGCAAGCTCGATATTGTTGCCGGCCTTTGGCTCTACCAGATAGTGCTCTTCCAAAATCGTGCCGTCTTCGGAAATGGTCGTCTCGCGCATACCGTCCGTGCCATGGAGCTCTTCCTCAAAGGCCTGCTCCAGACCGCTTTGACCGACAACGGCATCCATCGGATAGTCCAGATCCTTATAGTACTCATACTGCTCCTGGCTCATGGGGCCGACCGTGCCGAGAATATGCGCGGCATAGGTCGTATTATATTCGCGTACCGTAGAGGTTTCCACGTTCGCGCCCGGTACATTCAGCTCCATCAGCTTGGCAAGCGCGTTCGGGTCAACATCCTCCACAAAGATATAAGTGGGGAGATTGGTGCAGTGGCGCAGCGACAGCTCATAACGCACCGAAAGAACGCGTCGGGCTTCATCCTCCGACCAATCCTCAGGGATATTGTAGCGATCCATCATTCGACGGATCAACTGCGGCGCCGATATATCGGTATCCCAGTCCTGCTCGGCAAGATAGGTTTTTAAATAACCGTTCCAAATGGAAGAAAACTGATCTGTTGTATATTCGTAGGGTTTTTTCTCCGTTATCGGAAGATGGTCTACAATCGTTAAGCCGTTTTCCACCGCAAGGTTGGTCAACTGACGGAGCTTTTCATTCGGGTCCTCCGCACTGAAAAGCACATCATAGACCAGCGAGATATTAAACGAGGCACGGTTGCCGATCAACACATTGCCGTTGCGGTCAAGGATCTCACCGCGGGCAGCGGTTACTCGCGTGCGGTAGGTGAAAGTGCCTGCGTCATTTGCTGTCTGTTTTGTGGATTCCTGTACCTGAACGCCGTAAAGGCGGACGACAAATACACCCATCATCAAAGCGATTGCAAGAAGCAGCGCAGTGACACGAAAAGAAAATCTAAACTGATTCATAAGCATCTCCAACTTTCTCGATGCGCTTTACCACCAGATATACCAGCGGCTGCACAACGGAAGAAATCAGCACACACGGAAGCAGGTCCGTCAGGAAGAGGATTCCTGCCATACCGTTGAAAAAGAAACCGATTAAAAAAGCGATTGCATGCTCCAGAAACAGAGCGATCACCGTAATGAGAAGGCAGGGAACAAAACGGTTCACTAAAACCGCCCTGCACAGAAGTCCGCCGATTACCGGAACAATGGTCAGCACCGCAATGCAAATGCTGCCCTGCGCGGCACCGGATAAACACCACAGCAGAGAACCGAGCAGCGCAAATACGCCGCCGCGTTCCGGACCTTCTCGCAGGCAGACGCAGACAATCACGACCGGCACAAAATCCGGATGGATTCCGAATATCGTACGATTGCCCAGCACGACAGTCTGCACCATCATTGTAAGCACCAGCAGCAGCGTATAGAGCGTCCAGCGCAGAATATGCAGCCACTGCTTCGGCGTAATATACAGTTTGTCCAGCACAGTCTGCGCCTCCTTCCTTAATCGACCGTAAAGTGCGTAATGATAAACACCTGCTCCAACTGATCAAAATTCGCTGCGGGACTCAGCTTTGCGTATTTTGCAACACCGGTCTCATCATAGCCGGCATCAATAATATAACCGATAATCAGATCTTTCGGATAAACCGCCGAGCCGGTGGTAACGATCTGATCGTTGTTGCGAAGAACAACATTGGTCGGCAGGTAGTTCATACGGAGGGTGTTATCTTCGCCGGCCGTATAAGAGCCCTGCACAACGCCGGTGTGTCCGGAAGACGCAATGCTTGCGCTGATTTCCAGCGAGGTGTCCAGAACCGTCGTGATCGTTGCCCAGTTCGGGCCGATCTGCGTAATCAGACCGACAACCTGTCCGTATTCCGTAACCGCGACCATGCCCTCTTCCAGACCCGAATTGGTTCCCTTGGCAATGGAAAAGGTGCTTTTCCAGTTTGAAGAATCCCATGAAACGATATACGCATCGCAGAATTCATAATCCGTATTATCTTTTTGCAGGTTCAATAATTCGCGCAGACGGTCGTTTTCACGCGCAAGCGCATCTGCATTTCGGATTTCTTCCTCCACATTCATGATGCGCTCTTCCAGATATTTGTTTTCGGCTTCCAGCGCCTCATAGCCGAACACATAGTTATAATAGCGCTCGACCTGACGGGTGACGGAACTGATGCCGCTGCGGATCGGTGTCAGGACGGTCTGAACGGCATTGCCCAAAAAGGTCGTTCCGAACACCGCTGTGGTAATCGCCGTCAGGGCGGCCAGCACTACCGCCAGAATCAAAATCAGTTTCACCCGTCCGTTAAATTGTTTTTTCAACCCAGATCACCTCAACAGCCAAGAATCCTGATGCCGCGCTTGCGCAGCATCGTTGCCAGCGTACAGACCGGCAGACCCATGACATTGTAGTAGTCGCCGTCCAGCTTGACCACAAACATGGCTGCAAGCCCCTGAACGGCATATGCGCCGGCCTTATCCTTCGGTTCACCGGTGGCAATATAGGCACGGATCTCTTCATCGGAAAGGTCGCGAAAATGCAGTGTGGTCGTCACCGTAACTGTCTCAGCGTTTTTCCCCTGCATCACCGTCAGGCCGGTCATCACCTGATGATCGCGTCCGGACAGGCGGCGCAGCATGGAAAATGCATCCTGTTCCGAATGGGGCTTTCCCATTACGAGCGAATCGCAAACCACAATGGTATCTGCCGCAATGATGATATCCTCCTCCGCGCAGGCCGGACATACCGCCTGTGCCTTGAGCAGGCTGACGCGGGCAACCTCATCGGCAGGGGCTGCGGAAGGATCCATGGTCTCGTCGTGAGAAGCGGTGCGGATCGTAAAATCCAGTCCCATAAGCTTTAGCAATTCCCGTCTTCTGGGAGAGGCAGACGCTAATATGATACCCATAGTCTTCTCCATTTCTCGCCTCCGAGAACTCGGAGGCGGACAGAATTGTTATTGTACGCCGCGTAAATACAAGCCGCGCGTGCAGGCGCCGGGATCAAACACAGCCTTATCGTTCCATGCGGATAACACGCTGTCGATCTCCGCGCCGTTTTCCGTTGTAAAGGAAAGGCGCAGCGCCCATAATCCAAGCTTACGCAGCTCGTTCTTCTTATCCAGCATATACAGCTTCTTTCCGTTGAGCAAAACGCTGCGGCAGCTGTCTCCGTCACGCACGACACGGAATTCCTCGCCGATACGGTCCACCAGCTTGACCGTGCCGCTGTGACAGGCGCAGATACCGGAACGGTTTTGCATCAGGCAGTTTTCCGTCAGCATCAGCGGCAGCCGCCCATAGACGATCATCTCGGTCGGCAGCGGCTTGGACAGATCACGAATCTGCGGCAGCGTCATTTCAAACGATGCCGTTGCGCTGACCAATCCCTGCTCCTTGATGGCCGCCATCGAACGGGAGTTAAACAAATTCAAGCCGAAATCACCGGAGCATTCCAAGCCGCGTGAGTGTGCCAGCGGGATCTGACCGAGGTTGCCCAAAAGCACCCGTTTGATTCCGAGCTGCGAAAGCGCGGAAAGCTGGGAAAGCAGCGCGGGCGTTTCGTCATCACGCACAACACGCGGCAGCGAGGCGACAATGTTCTGCTCGGCAGAAACTGCCTGATAGAAATCCGGCTGCGCCATAATTTCCGAAATCGGAACATAGATCGCGGCAGGACGTGCCCGACGCATATTTCTGGTGATCTGTTCCGTTTTGGTCACGCTGACCGTCAGGAGCGGCGGTTTGCTTGTTCCGGAAAGCTTTCGGATATCGGTATATGTGCCAATCTCCGTGTCTGAACGTCTGGCGCGCTGCGCGGAAAGCTGCAGGAGCACGTCCCTGCGCAAGCGGTTCAGCTCCGCCGCCGAAACACTCAAGCCGCTGTCGATCTTGCAGCGGACGTTTTCGCAATAATACGGTGTGCCGCCCGTTTTGGAAAGGCGGCCGGTCAGTTCTTCTTCTGTCAGCTCACGGGTTCTTGCCGGCTCAGGGAGATTTCCCTGCACCCTGCCAATGTTGCCCGCTCTGTCCTGCGCCGCCAGCATCACATTTTGCCCTCTGGCAACCACGGCAAAGAAGGTTACCGGAACACGGGCGGCCTCATTGTTTTCATAGGTGGCGCGAGCCTCCTGCATGAGCTGCTTTTTTTCTGATTCCATATGCGTACCGAACATTTCTTTTCCGAGGCGGCTCAGGTAATAACCCTGCGTAAAGCCCTGTCGGGAAAACGCGCTGCGCAGCTTCTTCATCTCCCGATCGCCGATCTTTGCGCCGTTCAGCGCCTCACGGTAAACGCCGGTCACCGTCGCTACATATTCCGGACGCTTCATGCGTCCTTCGATCTTAATGCTTGCAACGCCCATTTTGTCCAGCTCTTCCAGATACTGCACAAGACAGTTATCCTTCAGACTCAGCGGATATTTTTCGTCATAACGGTCATAGCCGTAGGCCATGCGGCAGGGCTGCGCGCACTGACCGCGGTTTCCGCTGCGCCGGCCGATCATGGCAGACATATAGCACTGACCGGAATAGCACATACATAGCGCGCCGTGAACAAAGACTTCGATTTCCACGGGGCTGTTGCGGCAGATAAATGCAATATTCTCCCGCGGAAGCTCTCTGGCAAGCACAACACGGGAAATTCCCATTTCGGCAGCCTTTTTGACGCCCTCAAGAGAGTGGATGCTCATCTGCGTAGACGCATGCAGCGCAACGCCCGGCGCAATCTCCTTGCAGAGGGAAACAATGCCGAGATCCTGCACGATAAACGCATCCACACCTGCTCTTGCTGCGGCAGAGATGGTCTGCGCGGCAGAACGCATTTCACGGTCAGATACCAGCGTATTGAGCGTCAGATGCACCTTGACATCACGCACATGGCAGTAACGAACGGCTTCAGGCAGTTCATCCAATGTGAAGTTTTTTGCTCCGCGGCGTGCATTGAAGGCATCGGCACCGAGATAAACCGCGTCGGCTCCGTTACAGACCGCTGCACGCAGCGCATCCATCGAGCCGGCCGGAGAGAGTAATTCAAGCATATCGAAAAGCTCCTGAAAGCATTTGTTTCCTATTTTAATAAAATCGCAGCATAAATTATAACACAGGGCAGCACTAAAATGCTACAGTTTTCCCGGAAATTTGTGAAAATTTTTTGTAACTTTTTCAACATATCTGACTCTGCAAAAAAAGTTTTCAAAAAAACAGTTGACAGAAGGTGGTATTCTTTGATATAATGCAAAAGCTGTCAGAAATGCTGCTATAGCTCAGCAGGTAGAGCGCATCCTTGGTAAGGATGAGGTCCCCAGTTCGAATCTGGGTAGCAGCTCCAACTTTTCACCGTAGAATCATTTGATTCTACGGTGTTTTTCTTTATATTCGAAACATTTTGCTATATATCCTTTTTTACCACTTTTTGAAAAACCCATACAAAAACCCATACGGGGACAAAAAATATGCCGAGCAGACGCTTGATCTGCCCGGCTTTTTCTATGCCTTTTTCTGTAATTTGATTGCTTCGCGGAAGATGTTGCTTACCTGCTTGATGCTTTCCTGATCGGCATGCGTATAAAGACGCAGCGTGGTAGATTTATCAGCATGACCGAGCTTTTCAGAAACACTTGCAATGTCTGCGCCGTTTACAATGGCAATGCTTGCAAAACTATGCCGCAGCTTGTGCGGGTGTAAATGCTCAATGCGCTTAATTAGAGCGCCGTCAAATCTCAGCATGCTGTCAGCCATCTACCATTAGGCTACATCACTTTTTTA
>JAEDKB010000062.1 GCA_016296045.1 Oscillospiraceae bacterium | reverse complement strand
ATTTTAGAACGAATCCGAAATATGTTCAGGGACTGCCGCAAAATTATTGTTTTGCGGCAGTCTTCTTCTATGTCGTTCTGAGGGAGCGCAGCGACCGAAGAATCCTCTTACAGCCAAAGAATCCTCTTGCACAGAGAGAAGCACGGTATGGAATGTGGTAATGATTCGGACAGAAGAAAACCGCAGGTAAGTGGCTGGCTTACCTGCGGAATCCATATAGAATAGAGGGGAAAATGAAAAAGAGATTTGTTGTTTACAGTTACATAATATCCGGGAAATATTAAAAATATAACCTAAAAAAAATTAAGATTATATTAAGTTGCAAATTTTTTCTGAAATGTTGCCCGAAATCAGCGGTCGAAACGAATATTTACGAGATATCATTTCGAAAAAATGATTACGGCTTTCGATCCGATCCTTTCAGATGTCGCCGCAAAAACGGTTAACGCCTTATACCAGAATTTCATAAAACGGTTAAAAAACCTTTTTATAGCGCCGAAGGCGCGTCAGATTCCACAGCGTGCCTTAAGCACGATGTGAGTGTGCGTAGCACACGGGATTCTTGATGAAACCTTTTCATCAAGAATCAGTATTAGGGCGTGTCAAAAAGAATCGAAAATCATACGATGAAATGGAAGGGGGAGTGCTTCCATGTATGATTATTTCTTTACCTTTCGCTCTGTGACTGCGGCAACACAGGCAAGCCGTGCACTGGAGCGGGCGGGAATTACGACTCTGATGGTCAGAACGCCTGCAGAACTCCGACAGATGGGCTGCGGTTACAGCCTGCGCGTTAAGGAGCGGCTGCTGCAGGAGGCGCAGCAGGTGTTTGCACAGGAAGAAATTGCCTATAAGCATTTGTTCCGGAGAAAGCCGGGCGAACACTGGCAGGAGGTTACGCTGTGATTTATTTTGACAGTGCTGCAACGAGCTTTCAGAAGCCGCCTGCGGTCAGAGCGGCGGTAGAGCGTGCAATGCAGACCTGCGCCAGCGTCGGACGCGGAGGGCATCAGCCTGCAATCAATGCTGCGCAGACGGTTTTTGGCTGTCGGGAGCTTGCGGCAGAGCTGTTTGATTGCGAGGCGGAGCAGGTTGCCTTTACGATGAATGCAACGCACGGGCTGAATATTGCGATCCGGACGCTGGTGCCCACGGGCGGACGTGTCGTTGTATCCGGTTTTGAGCACAATGCGGTAACCAGACCGCTCCATGCACTTCATGCGGAGCAAAGGGTTGCCGGTCAGGTTCTGTTTTCTCCGCAGGATACGCTGGAATGCTTTGAGGATGCTTTGAAATCGGCACCTTCCGCTGCGATTTGCAATTATGTCTCAAATGTTTTCGGGTATGTTTTGCCGATCAATGGAATTGCGGCGCTGTGTCGATTATACGATGTTCCGTTGATTATTGACGCTTCGCAGGCGGCAGGAACTCTTCCGGTTTCGCTTCGTCAAACGGGTGCAAGGTTTATCGCCATGCCCGGTCACAAAGGGCTCTACGGTCCGCAGGGGACAGGGCTGCTGCTCTGTGCCGACGGCGCGGAACCGTTGCTGTTCGGCGGCACGGGCAGCGCTTCTATCGAGCAGGATATGCCGGACTTTCTTCCGGATCGTCTGGAGGCGGGGACGCATAATGTTCCGGGAATTGCGGGGCTTGCCGCAGGCTTGCGGTATGTGCGTATGCGTACTCCGGAAAAAATTCTGCAAAAGGAACAGAGACTGGTCGAGCTTTTGCACAGGCAGCTTTCTTTCCTGCCGCGTATCCGACCGTTTTTCGGGCAAGCGCAGAGCGGTGTTGTCTCATTTATCGTCGATGGCGTGGATTGCGAAGAAGCCGCACAGAAGCTGTCACGATATGCTGTTGCAGTCCGTGCCGGTGTGCACTGTGCTCCGCTGGCGCATCAATCAGCCGGTACACTTGACAGCGGCACAATTCGCGTCAGCTTTTCCGACTTCAATACGCCGCAGGAGGTTACGGCTTTCACACGGATCTGCAAAAAACTCTTTTCAGACCGGGGAAGCTCCGAATCATGAGGCGGGAGCTGACAGCAGAAGATTTTGTCACAGACGAAAGTTTGAAAAGTGCGGGAATATCGGATGTATTTCCCACTTTTCAAACGGAACGGATGGGGCAAAAGATATGCTGTACAGCCGAAGCCGAATTATTCAGAGTTTCCATGGGAAAAAGCCCAGTTTCCTCTTGCTATTAAAGCCGAAATCGGATATAATTATAGAAATTAGTATAAGCGGAGTTTTGCTTATGGATACTATAATAAATTTTTTCAAAGATTTTGCTTCGATGCTGCCTACCATCAAGTTTATGGACGTCATAGATATCCTGCTGGTGGCAGTGATCATCTATGCCCTGATTATGATGATCCAGACGACGGGAGCTGCCAGGATTGCCAGAAGCGTTGTGATTATTCTGCTTCTTTCCGCAGTAACCTCTCTGCTCAATATGTATCTGATGAACTATCTGCTGGATCGGATTCTGGAGATTGGCTTAATTGCGTTGGTGATTATGTTCCAACCGGAGCTGCGTCGGATGCTCGAAAAGCTCGGCAGTAAATCGCTGCGCGAAATTCTCAACATGAAAACGCAGCAGCGGGAGATCGATCGTGTGATTTCTCAGACGGTCGCTGCCTGTGAGACTATGTCGAAAGAACGCACCGGTGCGCTCATTGTGTTTGAACGATCTTCTTCTCTGATCGACTATCAGAAAACAGGAACGGTGCTTGACGCACGGGTTTCCTCGGAGCTGCTGCGCAATCTGTTTTTTACGAAGGCAGCGCTGCATGACGGTGCGGTGTTGATCTGCAACGAAAGAATTGCAGCGGCAGGCTGTGTTCTGCCGCTGACACAGAACCGCAACATCAGCAGTGACCTCGGAACGCGCCACCGTGCCGGTATCGGTATCAGCGAGGCGACAGACGCAGTGGTTGTGATCGTTTCCGAAGAGACCGGCACGATCTCCGTTGCAATCAGCGGAATGCTCAAACGGCATCTTGCGGCGCAGACCCTGGAAAAGCTCCTGCTTAATGAGCTGGCGCCTAAGGATACCGATACATCGCGCAACCTATTGAAAAAACTTCAGCAGAAGTGGACGAAAAAGGGAAAGGGTGACAAGGATGCAGAAACATAAACCACTTGCCTTTTTGCTGGCATTGCTTGTGTCGATCGGTTTGTGGGTCTATGCAGTTACCGTTGTCAACCCGAATGATACGGTAAGAATCAGCGATATCAAGGTCCGCATTATCGGAACCAGCGAGCTCGACAGCAACAATCTGATGCTGACCGGCGGTGAGAATCAGACGGTCAATGTGGAAATTGCCGGCAGACGTTCTGACCTGAAAGAGCTGAACAGCACCTCTCTGGAGGCAATCGCGGATGTCAGCAACATCGACAGAGCGGGCTCCTATGAGGTGAGCTGGACGCTCGATCCACCCTCAACGGTTGCTTCCGGCGACATCAGCCTGGTCAGCACGAACTCCAACAAGATCTCCGTGCATATCAGCGAGAAGAAGGAACGTCCCGAGATTCCGATTGAAGTGGAATACGAAGGCACGCTTCCCGACGGATATGTCCGCGATCCGGCGGTTCTGAGCACGGAAACGCTGTCGGTTGTCGGTCCTACGGAGGAGGTCGAAAAGATTTCCCGTGCCGTAATCACCGTAAATCTGGACGATGCAACCGAAACACTGACCGATGATATGGCATACCGTCTGCTGGATGAAAACGATGAAGAGCTGGAACTGAGCAGCTATGTTTCGGTGTCTGTGCCGACGGTTCATGTGTCCGTGCCGGTTTCCTGCTATAAGCAGATCCCGTTGAAGGTTTCTCTGATTGCGGGCGGCGGTGCCGAGCTTAGAAATGCAAAATGTGTGATTGAGCCGTCAACGATTGCGGTCTCCGGTTCGGAGGAGGCGCTTCGCGGCCTGGATGAACTGCTGATCAAGGAAATTGATCTGGCGCAGTACTATGAGGAGCAGACATGGACGATTACGCCGGAGCTTCCGGCCGGTGTGACCAATCGCGCTGCGGATCCCACCGTGAAGATCAATCTTACTTTCAGCGGCCTCACAATTAAGAAGTTTACGATTAAGTGCTCGGATATTGAACGCTTGGATGATGAAAGTAATCTTGATTTCGGTGAGCAGACGGTTGTCATCATCGTCCGAGGGACGGTGGACGCGGTCAATGCGATCACCGAGGATGACATCATCATCACTGCGGATATGAAAAATGACTATGATCCTGCAACCAAAACGGTAACGCTGAAAATCCAGCTTCCCGCCGATTCCAAGGCCGGCGTGGTCGGTGCGCCGTATACGGTGCAGGTCATCGATAAGAATTCCTGAGATGCAGAAAAAAGCGACGGTTGACGCGGTGTTTCCGGACGGAAGCGCGCAATTGCTGGTGCTCAGACAGAGCGCTTGCAGCGGAGAATGCCATAAGTGCGGCGGCTGCGGTTCAGTGGGACAAACCCTGCGCCTGACGGCAAAAAATCCGATCGGCGCGCAGAAGGGTGACATTGTCGTAGTCGAATCCGAAAGCGGCGTGGTGCTCAAGGCGGCGGCGCTGATCTATCTGCTTCCGCTAACACTGTTTTTGCTTGGCTATCTTGCAGCGATGTGCCTTGGTGCATGGGCGCTGCTGATCGGTCTGGGCGGCTTCTGTTTGGGAACTCTTCCGGCTGTCCTTTATAACCGACGTGTCAAAAACCATCCGCCGGAATACACGATCATTCAACTTGTGAAATAATTATGTTTGGATATGTTCTACCGAGGGAAGACAAGCTTTCCGAGCAGGAAAAACTTCGTTATCGCGCAGCCTATTGCGGGCTGTGCAGAACGCTGAAAAAGCATTACGGCTTTTTTGCCCGTTTTTTGGTCAATTACGACATGACCTTCCTGTATTTCCTGCTGCAAAACGAAGAAAATCGGCAGATGGAGCGCTGCTTTTGCCCGGCAAGAGTGATATGCAAAAAAGACTGCCTGCCCTCAGACGCGGCGATGGAATTTGCAGCGGATATGAGCGTGCTGCTGTCTTGCTGGAAGCTGCGTGATGCGCAGCGCGACGGCAATTTTGTGCATCGGCTTTCCGCCGGAGCGGCGCTGCTGATCTATAAAAAAAGCTGGCGCCGCGCCGCTGAAAAGCATCCGGAGGCAGACCGCGTGTTTGAACAACAGCTTCAGAAGCTGCAATGCCTGGAGGACGAGCACTGCCCCAGCATTGATCGGACGGCGGATGCGTTTGCCTCCTTGCTGCGCGTTTGTGCCGCCTTTTGTCAGGACGATAACACGCGCAAAGCGGCGGAAGTCCTGTTGTACCATGTGGGACGTTTTCTGTATTTGGCAGATGCTTTGGAGGATCTTCCGAAGGATAACCGCAGCGGAAATTATAATCCTCTGCGTTATCGATTTCAGCTTCAGGACGGAATGCTCACCGTCGAGGATAAAAAACAGCTCCTCGAAACGGCGGATGCTTCCATCGGTATGGCAGCCTCCGCGCTGGAGCTTTTGCCGAAGACAGAGGATTTCGGGATATTGAAGAATATCATTTATTTTGGCTTGCCGACGGTGCTTGCCGGTATTGCAGAAGGAATCTTTCGCAAGAAAGGGAAAAAAGTATGAAAGACCCCTATGAAGTCCTCGGAGTGCCGCACGGCGCTTCAGAGGAAGAAATCAAAAAAGCATATCGTGAGCTTGCCCGAAAATATCATCCGGATAATTATACCAACAATCCCCTTGCCGATCTGGCGCAGGAAAAGATGAAGGAAATCAATGAGGCGTATGATGCGCTGACGAAAAACGGTGCTCCTGCGGGCAATGCCTCTTCCAGCTACGGCGGCAATGCGTATTCCGGAGATGCGAATTACAGTGAAATTCGGAGACTGATCCAGATGGGCGAGCTGGAGCAGGCGGAGGCAAAGCTCAACGCGCTGCCGGTTCACAATGCCGAATGGTATTATCTTCGCGGCGTGATTGCGCAGAGACGAGGCTGGATGGATGAAGCGGCGCAGAACTTCCGCATTGCAAACAGTATGGACCCGAATAATTATGAATATCGCCGTGCGGCAGCAACTGCCGGAAACGGCGGTTATCCCTACCGACAGGCGCAGGAGGGTTACGATAATACGGACGAGCTATGCGAATGCTGCAGTTCACTGATGTGCTTGAACTGCCTTTGCAACTCCTGCCGATAATCAATAGGAGTGAGAATATGATTCACAGCATGACTGGCTACGGACGCGCCGTAAAAACATTGAACGGCCGAGAAATCACGGTGGAAATGCGTTCCGTAAACAACCGTTTTCTGGATTGCAGCGTAAAAATGCCGCGTGCGTTTTCCTATGCAGAGGACGCCGTCAAGCAGAAAATCAAAGAGCAGGTTTCCCGCGGCAAGGTAGACGTTTTCATTTCCGTAAATGCACTGGAGGGTGAAAATGTCAAAATCAGTCTGAATCGTCCGGTTTTAGAGGGGTATCTTGCGGCATTGCGCACCATTGCAAGCGATTACGAGGTGCGTGACGACATTTCCGTGACTGCGCTTTCGCGTTATCCGGATGTGTTTGTTGTGGAAAAACCCGAAGAGGATGAAAAGCAGAACATTGCCGATATCGTCTCGGTCACACAAGAGGCAATCGAAAACTATAACGCCATGCGCGCTACAGAGGGAGCGGCGCTTGCCGCCGATTTGCGTGCACACGCGGCGGTGATCCTCCGCTATGTGGAAAAGGTGGAAGAGCGCAGTCCTGTAACAGTGGCGGAATACCGCACAAGACTGGAAAACAAGCTGCGTGAGGTGCTGGAAAGCACGACGATCGATGAAAGCCGTATCGTCACCGAAGCGGCGATCTTTGCGGATAAAGTCGCCGTGGATGAGGAAACCGTTCGCCTTCGCAGTCATCTGAGCCAGATGGAATCGCTGCTGAGCGGCGGCGGTGCAATCGGCAGAAAGCTTGATTTTTTGCTGCAGGAAATGAATCGCGAGGCAAACACCATCGGCTCCAAGGGCAACGATCTGGAACAGGCGCGGAATGTTGTTGAGATCAAGGCGGAACTGGAAAAAATCCGCGAGCAGATTCAGAACATCGAGTGATGGCTATGCGGCTGATCAATATTGGATTTGGAAACATGGTTTCCGCAGAACGATTGCTGAGCGTTGTCAGTCCGGAATCCGCTCCGATCAAGCGGCTGGTGCAGGAGGCGAAGGAACGATCCATGCTCATTGACGCCAGCTTCGGACGAAAAACCCGAGCCGTTCTGGTCATGGACACCGACCATGTGATTCTTTCGGCGATTACGCCGGAAGCGATTGCAAAACGCCTGAGTGACAAAGAGGGTGAAACCTACCGCGATGAGGAGGAGCCGGTATGAAAAAAGGCAGAATCATTATTATTTCCGGGCCTTCCGGCGTAGGGAAGGGCACCGTCCTTCGTGAAGTGATGAAGGCGGATCCCAAGCTGCGTTTTTCGGTTTCCGCTACGACCCGCCCGATCCGTCCGGGGGAGGTAGACGGTGTACATTACTTCTTTATCAGTAAGGAGCAGTTTGAGACCCTGATTGCAAACAACGGCTTGCTGGAACACGCTTTTTATGCCGAAAACTATTACGGCACACCCGTCAAACCGGTTGACGAGGCGCTGGAGCAGGGCTGCAGCGTGATTTTGGAAATTGAAGTACAGGGTGCGCTGCAGGTGATGCAGCGTCGTCCGGATGCAATTTCTATCTTTATCGCGCCGCCTTCATTTGAAGAACTCGGAAGACGGCTCAACGGCAGAGGCGATACCGCTCCGGAGATTGCCGCACGGCGTTTGCAGATCGCTGTCAGTGAATGTGCGCTTGCCGAGAAATATCAATATATCGTTATTAACAATACCGTTGCGGAGGCCGCGGAGGAGATCCGTTCGATTCTCACCGCAGAGGCCTGCCGCTCCGAATATCGTAAGATCCATCTTAAGGAGGAAGAATAATATGTTGTATCCTGCAATGGCTGATCTTCTGAAGAACATTGACAGCCGCTATCTCATGGTGAATGTGGTTGCACGCCGTGCCCGTCAGATCTCAATTGAGGCGGAAACCTTTCATGAGCCGCTGACAGAAAAGCCTGTTACGCTTGCAATCAAAGAGGTTGCCGAGGGCAAGCTGGTTGCTTCCATCAACGATTGATACGCTTTTGAACGAAAATCGGCTCGTTTTTACTGCCGCTGAGGGGAGGGCTGTGCATGATTGCGAAAATTGCCGTAGCGGCTGCAATTTATGCCATTGACAAGCCCTACAGCTATCGTGTGCCGGAGGGAATGACCCCTTTGGTCGGTGCACGGGTGTCAGTTCCCTTCGGACGGTCAAACAAACGCAGTGAGGGCGTTGTGCTGGCGTTGGAGCAGGGGGATGAATCCAAGCTCAAACCGATTGCGCAACTGC
>JAEDKB010000061.1 GCA_016296045.1 Oscillospiraceae bacterium | reverse complement strand
TCAGCGGCACCGCGATTGCTGCCGTTCTCGGCGTGATCCTCGCAAAGATTCTTCCGCAGGAGGACAGCGAGGAGCGCAAGGCGAAAAAAGAAAAGGTATTGAAACAATAATTTTCAAAAAGCTTCCATATAGATCGTTCGTGCCGGAGAGAAATCTCCGGCACGATTTTTATTACTGATACTAACACCTGATAGAAATCTTGATTTCTTTCTATCAGGTATTCGTATGAGGTTTTTCGTTGGATACCGCCAACGCGCAGCCGATTGGTTTTACATTCTTTTTACAATATCACGATAACAGATTTGATTTCCGCATTGTATTCTATCGTTGTACCGGAAAGTACAACAAGAAGATTTTTAAGGAGGAATATCAAATGAAATCAATCAGAACATATATTTGCCTTGTTTTGGCAGTCCTTGTCTGTATGAGCGTATTTGCAGGATGCGGGAGCACGGCGAAAGACGGATTTGATGCCGAAATGGAAATCGGCGTGATTACCCGCGAAAGCGGTTCCGGAACACGCGGAGCGTTTATTGAGCTTTTCGGCATTGAAGAAAAAAATGAAAGCGGCGAAAAAATCGACCATACAATCGAAAGCGCCGTGACCACGAATTCCACCTCCGTCATGATGACAACCGTTGCAGGTGATCCGTATGCAATCGGTTACATCTCTCTCGGAAGCCTGAACGATACCGTTAAGGCACTTAAAATTGACGGTGCTGTGCCCAGCGTTGCGACGATTAAGGACGGCAGCTACAAAGTTTCCCGTCCGTTCAATATTGTGACCAAGGACGGGCTTTCCGCCGAAGCACAGGATTTCATCCAGTTTATCATGAGCGCAGACGGCCAGAAAGTGATTGAAGAAAACGGTTATATCCCCGTATCCGACGCTCCTGCATACGAAGGCGGTGTGGCAAGCGGAAAAATCAGAATTGAGGGCTCCAGCTCTGTAACTCCGGTTATGGAAAAGCTTAAGGAAGCATATCTTCTCAAGAATCCCGGCGTAACATTGGAGATCCAGCAAAACGACTCCTCCACGGGCATTACCAGTGCAATCGACGGCACTTGCGATATCGGCATGGCATCGCGTGAACTGAAAAGCTCCGAATCCGAAAAGGGAGTTCAGTCTGCCATGATCGCAATGGATGGTATTGCAATCATCGTCAACAAAGTCTGCCCGATCGACGAACTCTCCGCGCAGCAGGTAAAGGAAATTTATATCGGTACCATCACAAAGTGGTCCTCCGTGATCGGTGAATAAAAAAGGGAAAGTACGCAACTACCCTCGTTTTCATGATAGGAAATCGCTTATGAAGAATTTTAAAGAAAAGGCAATGCATATTGTCTTTTTGCTGACCGCCTGCGTATCGATTGCCGCCGTAATTCTGATTTGTGTATTTCTGTTTGCAAACGGCATCCCTGCAATCGGAAAAATCGGAGTGTTCAATTTCCTGCTTGGCACAAAATGGCATCCGGAAAACAATGTTTACGGCATTTTCCCCATGATCCTCGGCAGCATCTATGTCACTGCGGGCGCACTGATCATCGGTGTTCCGATCGGACTGCTGACTTCGATATTTATGGCACGGTTTTGTCCAAAGCGCATATACAAACCCATCAAAGCGGGAATTGACTTAATGGCGGGAATCCCCTCCGTTGTATACGGTTTTTTCGGACTTGTCGTCATTGTGCCTTTTGTCCGAGATCATTTCGGCGGCAGAGGTTTTTCCGTTCTGACGGCATCGATTCTGTTGGGGCTGATGATTTTACCCACGATCATCAGTGTGGCGGAATCCTCCATTCGCGCCGTGCCCGAAAGCTATTATGAAGGGGCGCTGGCACTTGGCGCCTCCCACGAACGAAGCGTCTTTTTTACAGTCGTACCTGCCGCCAAAAGCGGTATTCTCGCCGGAATCGTGCTTGGCATCGGCAGAGCCATCGGTGAGACGATGGCTGTCATGATGGTTGCCGGAAATCAAGCGGTGATTCCGAAAAGTCTCACAGACGGCGTACGAACCCTCACCACCAACATCGTTATGGAAATGGGTTATTCCGCTGACCTGCACCGGGAAGCACTGATTGCAACGGCCGTTGTGCTGTTTGTGTTCATTCTGATCATCAACCTGACTTTCTCGGTGCTCAAAAGGAGGTCGGATAAAGCATGAAACCATCGGTAAAACAAAAATTGCTTGCTTATCGGCATGATCCGAAATCCTTCCTGCTGCTGTTGGCAGTCATACTTGCCGCTGTGATTACGATATCAGCAATTGTATTCATTATTCTGTACATTTTGATAAAGGGCATCCCGCATCTGTCCTCCTCCCTGTTTGCGTGGGAATACACCTCCGAAAATGTATCCCTGCTTCCCGCGCTCATTAACACATTGTTTATGACGGCTTTGTCTCTGATCATCGCCGTTCCCATCGGCATTATCTCGGCCATATATCTGGTCGAATATGCCAAGCGAGGGAACAAGCTCGTTGGAATCGTGAGAATCACCACCGAAACGCTTTCGGGAATTCCGTCCATCGTTTACGGTCTGTTCGGCTCTCTTTTCTTCGTAAAAGCCTGCGGTTTCGATTTATCCCTTTTATCCGGCGCGCTAACGCTTTCCATTATGATTTTACCGCTCATCATGCGCACCACCGAGGAAGCACTCATTGCCGTTCCGGACAGCTACCGTGAAGGCAGCTTCGGTCTGGGCGCGGGAAAACTGCGTACCGTTTTTCGCATCGTACTGCCGACTGCCGTCCCCGGTATTTTATCCGGCGTGATCTTAAGCATCGGACGAATTGTGGGTGAATCGGCGGCGCTCGTATTTACGGCCGGCACCGTGGCAGAGGTGGCAAAAAGCCTGTTTTCCTCCACCCGAACACTCGCCGTACATATGTACGCAATCTCGGGCGAAGGACTGTATATCGGTCAAACCTACGCAACCGCCGTTGTGCTGCTCCTGCTTGTAATCGTAATCAATGCCTTGTCGGGTCTGATAGCCAAAAAAATCGGAGGCGAAAAGAAGAATGGATAAGATAAAAATTGAAAATTTGGATTTATATTACGGCAGCTTTCAGGCGCTGAAAAAAATCAACCTTGCAATTCCAGAAAAGCAGATCACAGCGTTTATCGGGCCTTCCGGCTGCGGAAAATCCACCTTGCTGAAAACACTGAACCGGATGAATGATTTGGTGGAGGGCTGCCGGATTGAGGGAACCGTCACATTGGACGGCGAGAACATTTACGGGAATATGGATATCAACCTGCTGCGCAAGAGAGTGGGCATGGTGTTTCAGAAGCCGAATCCGTTTCCGATGAGCATTTACGATAACATTGCTTTTGGGCCTCGTACACACGGCATCCGTTCCAAGGCGAAGCTGGATGATATCGTTGAGCGTTCCCTGCGCGACGCTGCGATTTGGGACGAATGCAAAGACCGGCTGAAAAAATCAGCCCTTGGTATGTCCGGCGGTCAACAGCAGCGTTTGTGCATTGCCCGTGCGCTTGCGGTAGAACCCGAGGTTTTGCTGATGGATGAGCCGACAAGTGCGCTCGACCCGATTTCAACCTCGCGCATTGAGGAGCTTGCCATCAGTCTTAGGGAGAAATATACCATTGTCATTGTTACCCACAATATGCAGCAGGCCGTTCGTATTTCTGACAAAACAGCCTTCTTTCTTCTTGGCGACATGGTAGAGTTTGGGGATACGGAAAAGCTGTTTTCTATGCCGGAGGATAAAAGAACAGAGGATTATATCACGGGGAGGTTTGGATAAATGCGTTCAAAGTTTGACGAGCAACTCGAGCAGCTCAATCATGAGCTGATTTCGATGGGCGGACTATGTGAAAATGCCATTGCCATGTCGGCAAAGGCTCTGACCGATCACAATAAAGTGCTGGCAAGTAAAGTGCCCGAGCTTGTGCTGGAAATTGACCAAAAAGAACGGGATATTGAAACGATGTGCATGAAGCTGCTTTTGCAGCAGCAGCCTGTTGCAAAGGATCTGCGCGTAATATCCTCGGCGCTGAAAATGGTGACGGATATGGAGCGCATCGGAGATAATTCAGGGGATATTGCCGAAATCGTCTGCGTTGCAGATTTCCAAAACGAGGATGATCTGCCCAACATTCATGATATGGCGCTCATCACCATTCAGATGGTAACAAAAAGCGTTGATGCCTTTGTAAAGCGGGATATCGCCTTGGCGCGTGAGGTTGTGGCAACCGATGATGTTGTAGATCGATTCTTTACGGATATCAAGCATGAGCTGATCAACCGCATCAAAGAAGGAAACACAAACGGCGAAACAACACTTGATCTTCTGATGATCGTAAAGTATTTTGAGCGCATCGGGGATCATGCCGTGAATATCGCGCAGTGGGTGATTTTCTCCATTACGGGCGTAAAAGAATAAAAATTCCCCTGTAGTGGTAGAAAAAAACGCATTTATGTGCTAAATATAAATTATATCTGTACATTGATTTAAAATCGGCAATGCAGTTTTTCAAAAGCTGCATCAAAACGAATACTTGGAAATGAGGGTGAATACCGCATGATTTTTTGCGTTGAAGATGATAACGGCATTCGGGATCTGATGATCTATACTCTAAACACTGCCGGTATGGAAGCAAAAGGTTTTACCGACGGGACGGAACTGTTTCATGCCTTGCTTTCGGAGCTGCCCGAGCTGATTATGCTCGATATCATGCTTCCCGGTGAAGACGGTATTTCCATCTTGAAAAAGCTGCGTTCAAATCCTGCGACAGCAGAGATTCCCGTGATTATGGCAACCGCAAAAGGCACGGAGTACGATAAGGTGATCGGACTTGATCTCGGGGCAGACGATTATCTTGCAAAGCCCTTTGGAATGATGGAAATGGTCGCCCGCGTAAAGGCCGTATTGCGCCGCAGTGCACCGAAGGCTGAAACAAAAACGCTCAGGCTTGGACAGCTTGAAATGAACAAGGGGGAACACACCGTTATCTCCTGCGGAAAACGTGTGACGCTGACGCTGAAAGAGTTTGAGCTCCTTGCAAAGTTCATGGATAACCCCGGACTGGTTTTTACGAGAGACCAATTATTACATTCCGTTTGGGGGTCTGACTTTATCGGAGAAACCCGAACGGTAGATGTGCATATCGGCACTCTGCGCACAAAGCTGGGCTCTTGCGGCGATTACATTGAAACCGTGCGCGGCGTAGGTTATCGTATGGAGGCTCCGCTATGACAAAACGAATTTTCAGGTCAATCAATATCGTGGCGCTCGGTGTGTTTTTTGCGTCTGTTGTGCTGTTTATGGGCGCGCTGTATAATTATTTTACAGGTGTGTGCCAAAATCAGCTTAAAATGCAGACCGACCTTGCCGCTCAGGGCGTTGCCAACGAGGGGATTGACTATTTCAACGACTTAATGATTGAAAACTACCGCATTACTTGGATTGCCCCTGACGGCTCGATCCTGTTTGACAGTGCCAAAGACACCTCAGAAATGGAAAATCATTTAGAGCGTGAGGAGATCAAAATGGCGCTGAGCGAAGGATACGGTGAAAGCTCCCGTTATTCTTCCACCTTGATGGAGCGTTCTCTGTATGCTGCCAAACGGCTGCCTGACGGAAGTGTTTTGCGGCTTTCCGTGGCTCAGAACACGATTTTGACACTGTCTCTCGGCATGGCGCAGCCGCTCTGTATTGTTCTTGCCATTGCGATCGCTCTGTCGCTTGCCTTGGCTTTCCGCCTTTCCAAAAGAATTGTGAAGCCCTTGAACGAATTGGATTTGGATGATCCGCTCAATAATGAGGGCTATGACGAGCTTTCGCCGCTTTTGCGCCGTATCGCGTCACAGCAGGATCAAATCAAAAGGCAAACCCGGCAATTACAGCAAAAGCAGCTCGAATTTGAAACGGTTACCAGCGGAATGAACGAAGGAATTATTCTGCTGAACAAAAAGGGAGAGATATTAAGTCTCAACCGTGCAGCGGCGAAGCTGTTTGAAACCGATACACAGTGCATCGGGAAAGACATTCTGAGCCTCAACCGAAGCTTTGCTCTGCAAAACATTCTGAGCAAAGCGGCAAAGGGTTCCTTCTCCGAAGGGAAAATCGCCCTTTCCGGCGGTGAGTATCAGCTCGATGCAAGTCCGGTCAAAGCGCAGGACGATATTTCCGGTATTGTGCTTTTAATCTTTGATATTACCGAAAAAGAAAAAGCCGAACAAATGCGCCGCGAATTTACCGCAAACGTATCTCATGAGCTGAAAACACCGCTTCAAACCATATCCGGTTGTGCGGAGCTGATGAAAAACAACATGGTTGCCGCAGAAGATATCCCTGCTTTTTCCGAAAAGATTTACTTAGAAGCCGGACGTATGATTACCTTGGTGGAGGATATCATTAAGCTGTCCCACCTTGATGAAGGTGCGCAGGATATGCAAAGAGAAACGGTGGATCTCTTTGAAATTGCGGAAAACACGGTTCGCAGTCTTACAGACGCGGCAAAATCTGCCGGCGTTACACTTGACATAACCGGAAGCACTTGCCATGTTTATGGCATTGCGCAGCTTTTACAGGGTATCATTTACAATCTTTGCGATAATGCCATCAAGTACAATGTTTCAGGCGGAAGTGTGAGTGTGGATGTCCATGAAGAAAAAAGTGCCGTTGTCCTCACGGTAAGCGACACCGGCATCGGCATTCCGCCGGAGCACCGGGATCGCATTTTTGAACGTTTCTACCGCGTGGATAAGAGCCATTCCAAAGAGGTCGGCGGAACAGGGCTCGGTCTTTCCATTGTGAAGCACGCCGCGAAACTGCATGACGCAAAAATTACAATCAACAGCGTGCTCGATGCGGGAACAACGATAAAGGTTGAATTCCCGAAGCAGGAAAAACGGCAGCCTGCAATAACACAGCAGCAGGCATAATATAAAACACGGATGAAAAGACAGCTTTTCATCCGTGTTTTATATTCATAACGATAAATCAATCAGGATAGCCGGACTTGTACAGGTCTTCGTAAATCGTCCGGTAAATCCAGTCGCTGGCACGCCGCGTATCATAAACAACATAAAAATACCGTTCTTCACCGAGAATTCCGCCCCAGTAATCGACATTTTCCACCAATGCGTAGGATTCGACCGAATAATCATGCTGCACGACCTCAACCGACAGCTTCATCAACTCATCCGAAGAAAACGAGGTCGTGCACAGGCCGAGGCAGTTTTTGATAAACTCAGGATATTCGCTCAACGGCATCTTACGCACCTTCAGCATAATCGCACTGATTACCGCTCTCTGGCGTCCGGTACGGTTTGCTTCACTGTCTGAACGGTTTCTGGAATACGACGCCGCGGCTGCGCCATCCAGATGGCATTTGCCGGAATGTAAATCCAAATAAGAATAGCGTGATCTCAGGAAAGATACATCCTGATCCGTCAGTTCCACGTCGATTCCGTCAATGCTGTCAATAATCGCCGCCAACTGATCCAGTCCGACGGTAATATAATCCTCAACATTCAACGCAAAGTTGCGGTTTATCATTCCAACCGTCATTTTCGCGCCGCCCCAGTTATAAGAGTAGGCGGCCTTGCAGCGGATACCGAATTCCGGTATCATCAGGTAGGAGTCACGGGCAATGGAAATCATTTTGAGTTTGTGATGCACTTTGTCAACAGAAAACAGGATCATACTGTCTGATGAACCGATGTCATCAATGCCGATCAGCATAAAATTCTGAATCTGGTCATAATCCCCCATCAGGTAACTCGGTCCGGTCGGCTCTGCGCCGTACATTTTCTCTTGAGCCTCCTCGGGAATTTCGTCGCTCAGGACTTCCTCAAACTCGATTTCATCCGAAAGGCTCAGCTCCTGAATGTGCTCCGGTGTTACCAGCGGCTTTTCCTCTTCTGTCTCACGGATGACCTCGCCGGAATTGTTGATCTCGACCACATTGAGGTCATCTTTGGAGTACTGCTTAAAGCGAAGATCGTACTCCATATCACTGAAAACATAATCGTAAAGATACATTGCTCCTACGCAGCCCAGCAGCACCAGAAGCGCAAGAAGCAGACTCGTAATCGCAAAGCCTTTCTTCTGATTCCTGACAAAAAGCGTAATTATGGATATGATCAGGCTGATTCCTGCCAGCGCCGCACCGAGGATCACCGAAACCGTAATCAGATCCAAATGCGTACCGGTCACAGCTTTTCCTCGGTAAGCGAGGAAGGTAATCGTCGCGACCAAAATTAAAAACACAATCGCAGCAATGACGGCACAAAACGCGACCAACCCCATCGTGCGCTTTTTCTTTTTCGTTTTTTTATTGGGAGGTGTCGGGCGACGCTCCTCCTGCGGAAATTCCGATGATTCCATATCATTTTCTCCTTTCCGGGAACTTTTTTCATACTGATTCTTAATAAAAACCTTTGGTTTTTATTAAGAAGACACCGCTATTCGCGTTGTCCTTTTGCGGC
>JAEDKB010000060.1 GCA_016296045.1 Oscillospiraceae bacterium | reverse complement strand
TGAAAACAGGCTGTCCGTCGGAAGCAGCAGCGATTCCGGATTCGGATGCCTTACGATCTCGTCCAGCGGAATACTTTCCTGCTCGCAATAAGCGCCTGCCTGCACACGACGCAGTGCCGCCATACATCCGCCGCAGCCCAGCGCCGCACCGATATCGTGGCAGAGCGTTCGGACATAGGTACCCTTGGAGCAGCGAACATAAATGACCGCCTCGTCTGTTGAAAACGCACGAAGCTTCAATTCAAAAATTGTAATGGCTCTGGGCTTGCGCTCAACCTCTTTTCCGGCACGCGCCAGCTCATAGAGCTTTTTTCCGCCGACCTTGATGGCCGAATACATGGGCGGAATCTGCTCCTGCTGACCCAAAAACTGCGCCAAAACAGAGCGAATTTGTTCTTCCGAGACTGTTACGGGACGGGTTTCGAGCACATTGCCGGTCGTATCCTGCGTATCCGTAACCGTGCCGAGCCGCAGACGGGCAACATATGCCTTTTCGGCGTGCTCGAAAAATTCTACCGCACGGGTCGCTCTGCCGAAGAAAACCGGCAAAACGCCCGTCGCCATCGGGTCGAGCGTACCGCCGTGTCCGACGCGTTTTTCGTGAAATACGCCGCGCAGCTTGCTCACCACATCCTGCGATGTCCAGTCGGCCGGCTTGTCCACGATTAAAATACCGTTAGCCATCAGAGCTTTACACCGCTTTCTTCCAGCGTGCGAAGAATCTGTTTTTTGGCTTCTTCAATTCCGCCGCGAATCGTTGCGCCGGCTGCCGCCTTATGACCGCCGCCGCCGACCGCCGCGCAAAATGCCGAAGCATCATAGTTCGGAGAAGTGCGGACGGAAATCTTTCCGCCCTCCGCCACCTGCCGCAGCATAATCGCGATCTCAACGCCGGCAATCTCTCTGCCAAAGCCCGAAATGTCGTCAATATCGTCCTCGGTGATGCCAAGCTCCTCCTTGAGCGTTTCGGGAATGACGCTGAGAGCGACCAGTCCGTCCGCAAAAAACTGCGTTGTCTCGGTCAGATAGGCATCCAGCTTCAGCCTTGCCAGACGCTTGGTCATAAACATGACCTGATTGATCGCAAAGATATCCGCGCCGTATTCCTTGCAGTCGGCGGCTGCACGAAGCGTCCGCGCCGTCACATTACTGTAACGGAAACAGCCGGTATCCGTAGAAATCGCGCAATAAAGCGCTTCGGCGATTTTTTTGTCAATCGGCGCCTTCATTTGGCGAAGGAGATCCAGAATGATCTCTCCGCAGGCCGCCGCGGACGGGTCCACAAAGCCCAGTTCGCCGAAATCCCGCTGCAAGCCATGGTGGTCGATCACATACGAAACTTGGTTTACATAATCAATTCCCGAAAAGGAGACGATTCCCTTGCTTGCAACATCCACACTTACCAAAACCGCATTTTCCGGAACGCAATCCGTCGTCAATCCGTCCAAAAACGGGCGGTATTTTTCCGTAAACTGTGGGTTTTCCAGAACGGCTGCGCGTTTTCCCAACGCACGCAAGCCGCCGCACAAAGCCGCCGCAGAGCCGATCGTATCTCCGTCCGGCCTGCGGTGAGTTAACATAATATAGTTATCGTTCTTTCGCAGCTCCTCTGCCAGTTCAGGTATTGTCAGCAGTTTCATCTTCGCTGTCCTCCGGAATATCGAGTTTGGAGAGGATGTCGAGGATATGCGCGCCGTGGGTGATGGAATCATCCGCCTGCCATTGCAGCTCCGGCGTATAGCGAAGCTGCAGGCTTCTGCCCAATTCGCGGCGCAGATAGCCGGAGGAGGACTTCAGACCGGCAAGGGTATCCTTCGTATATTCCTTATCCAGCAGAGAGACATACACCTTCGCATAACGCAGATCGGGTGTTGTCTCCACATGGGTAATCGAAAGCATGGTTTTATGGACGCGTGGATCCTTCAGCTCGCGCAGCAGCTCGGAAAGCTCGCGCTGAAGCTCTTCATTGATACGTCCGATTCGGTTCGATGCCATAATCATTACTCCTTTTTAAAAAGTGGGAGCGGTTGCGCCCCCACTTTTTATTCCATACTCATTTCCCAAGAATTCGTAATTATCTCGGGATTTCCTCCATGATGAAGCACTCGAAGATATCGCCTTCCTTGATATCGTTGTACTTCTCGATGGACATACCGCATTCATAGTTCGCAAGGACTTCCTTGACAGAATCCTTAAATCTCTGCAAGGAGCCGATATTGCCCTCATAAATCACGATGTTGTCGCGCAGGACACGAACCTGAGCGTCACGGGTGATCTTGCCGTCCTTGACATAGCAGCCGGCAATCGTACCGATGGCGGAGACCTTATAGGTCTGACGCACTTCGGCATGGCCGATCACCGCTTCACGGAACTTCGGCGCAAGCATGCCCCTCATAGCCGCTTCAATCTCGTCAATCGCATCATAAATGACGCGGTACATCCGCAGATCAACATTGTCGCGCTTTGCGGAAGCGGCTGCGGCATTGTCCGGACGGACATTGAAGCCGACAATGATCGCGTTCGCGGTAGAGGCCAGAAGGATGTCGGATTCATTGATCGCACCGACTGCCGCATGGATCACGCGGACGCGGACTTCTTCGTTGGAAAGCTTTTCGAGGCTTGCTTTGACTGCCTCGGCAGAGCCCTGCACATCGGCCTTGACGATCAGGTTCAGCTCCTTCATCTCGCCCTCCTGCATCTTGGCAAAGAGGTTATCGAGCGTGACCTTGCTTGCACGCTTTGCAGCAGCGTCCTTTTCCGCCTGCTTTCGCTGCTCCACAAGCTGACGCGCCATACGCTCATCGGCAACGGCATTGAATTCATCGCCGGGAGCCGGCGTTTCGGCAAGTCCGGTGATCTCCACGGGGATGGACGGACCTGCTTCGGAAATGGTGCGTCCCTTATCATCCGTCATGACGCGGACACGGCCGACTGCCGTACCGGCAATGATCAGATCGCCCTTATGCAGCGTGCCGTTCTGCACAAGCAGTGTCGCAATCGGGCCGCGATTCTTATCCAGACGAGCCTCAATGACCGTACCCTTTGCAGCACGGTTGGGATTTGCCTTCAGCTCCTGCAGCTCCGCAGTCATAATGACCGTTTCCAGAAGGGCATCGATGCCCTCGCCGGTTTTTGCGGAAATGCGGCAAACCTCGGTGTCGCCGCCCCACTCGGCAGGAACGAGTTCATGCTCGGTAAGCTGGGTGAGGATACGGTCGGGGTTGGCGCCCGGCTTATCCATCTTATTGACCGCAACAATAATGGGAATCTTTGCGGCTTTGGCATGGTTGATTGCTTCGATGGTCTGCGGCATGATACCGTCATCGGCAGCAACCACCAGAATTGCAATATCGGTGCACATTGCGCCACGCGCACGCATGGAGGTGAATGCGGCGTGACCCGGTGTGTCTAAGAACGTGATGGGATTGCCGTTGATCGAAACGGTATAAGCGCCGATATGCTGCGTAATGCCGCCGGCCTCGCCGGAAACAACGTTGGTCTTCCGCACAGCATCGAGCAGGCTGGTCTTGCCGTGGTCAACGTGACCCATGACAACCACAACGGGACTGCGTCCGACCAGCTCGTCCTCCGTGTCCACATGATCGTCGATCAGGCGCTCTTCGATGGTAACAACGATCTCGCGCTCGACCTTACAGCCCAGCTCCGTAGCGACGAATTCCGCCGTATCGAAGTCGATGGTTTGATTGATGCTCGCCATAACGCCGTTTTTAATCAGAACCTTAATCAGCTCGGTCGCCGTCTTTTTCATACGGGAGGCAAGCTCGCCGACCGTGATCTCATCGGGGATCTTGACCGTCAGCGGTGTCTTCTTGATGATCTCAAGCTGCAAGCGGCGCATCTTCTCCTGCTCCTCGTTGCGGCGCTTGTTGCCCATGGGAGCTTTCTTATCCTTGCCCTTATTCTTGCTCTTATTCCCGAATTTCTGCTTTCCGCCGGAGTAATTCTGCACACGCTCGGAAACCAGATTGTCCACACGGTCATCAAAACGGTCTGCATTGACGGTGACGGCCTTGGTGTCCACAACACGGCGCTCACGCTTGCGCTGCTCCTGCTTCGGCTTCTCAGGCTTCGGCTCTGCTTTGGCAGCATCCTTCTTCGTCTCAGCCGCCGTTCCTTCATCGCTCTTTCCCTGTGCAGGCTTCGGCTCCGCTTTGGGAGCGGGAGCGACCGCAAAGACCTGTGCAATCGACTCGATCTGATGATGCTGCGTAATATGATCGAACACGACATTGAGCTGCTCGTCCGTCAGCACCTGCGTGTTGCTCTTCGGCTTATCAAAATAAATCCCGATGATTTCCGCAACTTCCTTCGGCTGCATACCGAAATCCGCTGCGACTTCCTTGACTCGATACTTCACTAAACTACTCATAAAGCCACCTCCTGATTACTTCTTTCCGTGTCGGACATTGTAGCGGTGCGCTTTTTCCTCAGCGCGGCGTTTTTCCACACGCTTGACGCGCACATCCAAATCCTGCAAAAGCTCCGCATACTTTTCCGGATCGCCCAGCGTTTTCACAAAAGCCTGCGCCAGACGTACATCTGTAATCGCCGCAATCGCACAGCTGGTCGTTCCAAGCGCATCGCCCAGTTCGTCCCTTGTATACGAAAGCGTCAACACCGGCTGCGGCGTTCCCGCAACAAAGCTTTTCGCTCTTCGGACGGTATGAGCGCCGGCATCGCTCGCCAGCACCACAAGTCTTGCCCGTCCCGCTCTTGTTACGGAGCCTACCTGTTCTTCTCCGAGGACGATATTGCCGCCCTTGCGCGAAATGGACAGAAGGCCGAGACTCTTATCTCTTTCCATCTGTTTCCGCCTCCATTTCCGCCAGCAGGGCATCATAGATCTCCTGCGGAATTTCGGTATCGAAGGCTCTGGAAATGGCCCTCGACTTGATTGCTTTTTTCAGACATTCCGTGCTGGGGCACACATAGGCGCCTCTGCCGGAAGCCTTGCCGCGCAAGTCCAGCGAAACCGTACCTTCCGGACTGCGCACCACCCGCAGCAGTTCACGCTTCGGTTTCATTTCGCGGCAGCCGAGACACTGACGCATGGGGATTTTTTTCGGCACGATTCTCACCTTCCTTTGCGAAAAATTACTTTGAATTACTCTTCTGTGTCCTCAAAGGCATCTGCCTGAGACGCAGGCTTGATATCGATCTTGCAGCCGGTCAGACGGGCAGCGAGGCGGGCGTTCTGACCCTCCTTGCCGATGGCAAGCGAAAGCTGATCGTCCGGAACGATCACGCGGCACGCCTTGACACCGGGAAGCTGCACGACGGAAATGACATCGGCCGGAGAAAGCGCGGAAGCGACAAACTCACAGATATCCTCAGACCAGACGACGATATCCATTTTTTCGCCCTGCAATTCATCCACAACAGCGCCGACACGGGCACCGCGAGCGCCGACGCAGGCACCGACAGGATCGATATTCTCTTCGGCGGCATAGACGGCCAGCTTGGTGCGGGAGCCCGGCTCACGGGCAATGGAGCGAATCTCCACCGCGCCGGATTCGATCTCGGGAACCTCCAGCTCAAACAGGCGCTTGACCAGTGCCGGATGGGTACGGGAAACAAGCACCTGAGGGCCGCGATTGCTGCGGCGAACCTCTACGACATAAACACGGATCAGGTCGCCCTCGACGAAATGCTCGCCGCGAACCTGCTCGCCGACGGCCAGAAGCGCGTCGGTACGGTCTGTTCCCTGACCGATGCGGACGGTCATATCGCCGGAATTGTCAATTCGCAGAACGGTGCCGGTCAGAATCTCGTGCTCCTTGGAGGAGAAGGATTCAAACACCATGCCGCGCTCAGCCTCGCGGATGCCCTGAATGATGACCTGCTTTGCGGTCTGGGCGGCGATGCGGCCGAAATTTTTGGTCTGGATCTCGACATTGACCAGATCACCGATCTGTGCATTCTTCTCAATTTTTCTTGCAGCGTCCAGAGTGATCTCCGTTGCGGGCGAAATGACCTCGTCAACGACCTCTTTCTGTGCATACATAAACATCTTGTTCTCGTTCAGCTCGACATAGACGTTGTCGGTATAGCCGTCCTTATCCTTTTTATAAGCGGCGACCAGCGCCTGCGTAATGCGGTCTACCATGTAATCGACCGGAATGCCGCGTTCCTTTTCCAACTGACGCAGAGCAGCAAAGATTTCAGAATTCATTGTGGTATCTCCTTATATAAATATCTGTTGTCTCTTAAAATTCCACGCGCAGGCGTACCAACGCGATTTCCGTTTTTTCAAAGGTAAGAGGTGTGCCGTTCATATCCACGGTAACGGCACCGTTATCATATCCGGCCAGCACACCGGGAAACTCTTTCGTCCCGTTCTTCGGTTGATAGGTCTTGAGCAGGATCGGCTCGCCCATAAAACGCTCAAAATCCGACGGACGTTTGAGCTGGCGCTCCAAGCCGGCGGAGCAGACCTCAAAACGATAGCTTTCCGGAATCGGGTCCTTTTCATCCAGAACGGGATCGACTGCACGGGAAACGTTTTCACAATCGTCGATATCGACGCCGCCCTCTTTATCGATGTAAAGGCGCAGGAACCATTCGCCGCCCTCACGGACATATTCCACGTCCCACAGGGAGCAGCCGTTTTCCTTCACAAGCGGCTCGGCAAACTGCCAGACCTGTTCGGTAATTTTCATTTCAGTACCATCCTTCATACCGATTTCCAAGCAGAATCGGTATCATATAAAATTGCAATAAGAAAGAGAGGGGAAAACCCTCTCTTTAGTAAAGTCTACTATTGATTGATTCCATTATAGCACCCTAATGTCCGAATTGCAAGGGTTTTTAAAAACTTTTTGGTGAAAAACCGGTCGATTTTCGTCGGTATGCAAAAAAATTTTTCAGATTCCTATGTAAATTCTCCGTTCCTTATGCTATAATGGCAAACATGAACGGAGGTTTTCTGCATGAAAAAAAGTTTTCATCCGCAGTGTTATATTCTGATCCTGACCGTTGCCGCGGCGATCATCGGTGCCGTCATTCGCTTTCGGCAGCTTCAATTTGAGCTTTTACCGGATGGCAGTCTGGCAGAGGGGAGTTATCTGCATATCCCCCTCATCATCCTGAGCGTCGTGCTGATCGGAGGACTGATCGGCTTGCTTCTGCCGCTTTCCGAGCGCAAAAGCTGGGAGCAGGTCTTTTCCTCGCATCCTCTGCCCAACGCGCTTCTGATTCTCTTTGCCGCAGGTCTGGCACTCGGCAATGTGCTGTTTTGGCTGAACGGCTCGCAGACACCTATCTTGCAGATGACGCAGTCTCCAAAGCTGTCTGCCGCGCTTTTAAAGCTGCTGCCTCCGCTCGGCATTTTGAGTGCGGGCTGCATTGCTGCATTTGCGGTGATGTGTGTTTTGAAGAAAAAGCCCTCTCCCGCGCTTTACATGGTTTTCAGCGTCTATCTGATCGTGCGCCTGATCGTCCGCTTTCAGGCATGGAACACCGACCCGTCCATCCATGATTACTGCTTCAAGCTGCTTGCCTCCATCTGCTGTATGCTCGGTGCGTTCCAGCTTGCAGGCTTCTCCTTCGGAAAGGGTCACCGCCGCATTACGGTCTTTTGGACGCTGTGTGCCGTTGTTTTCTGCTGCATCAGCCTGCCCGATGCCTATCTGAACGGCACGGCGGACGACCTGCTGATTACCGCGTCTGTCCTGCTTTTAATGGCCGTCAGCGGTGCCCAGCTTCTGTTGTGCAAAGAAGCTTTGCCGGAAGAAGCTGCCGGCAAAGCAGAATCGGAGCCCTCAGAAGAGAAAATGCCGGAAGACTGATCGCTTTTATGGTTTTTCGCCCTGAGAATCGGCATCCGGAAGAAGTACCCAATGTATCTGCGGTTTTGGCTCGTGAAAGAGTGCATACCGCAGATATTTTTCGCACAAAATACCGATGCCGCAAAGCGGAAACCACAGAAGCGTAAACGGCAGGCAGATCTGCCCCATAAAATTCATCGGCACGGCAGAATAGTCCCAGACGTGCAGATGCATGATCTGATTGACGATTACGCCGGTCCAGAATTCAAAGAATGTCACAACCAGCGCTCCAATCGCCATCTGTCCGAGCAAGGACAGGCGGAAATGTCGGTCGAGACTGCTGACGACATAGAAGCACAGCCCTCCCAGCAAAAACATGCTTCCATGCGTCCAGCCGCGCCAGAGCAGCTCCACGCCGCAGTAAAACATACCGCCGATGTAGAAAACAACGCATTCTCTCCAGAAGCGGTAAGCACGCGATTTCATAACGATCCCTCCGTAAAAAATATGATGCGTTGAGTATTCCCAATTTCGATTTTTCCCAAACATTCTTATTTTTTTGGTTTTTTTTGAAAAATGCTTGACAAAAACTGATTCATCCTTTATAATTCATTTTGCTGTTTCCGCGGCAAGAAATGGCGGCATAGCTCAGTTGGTAGAGCATTCGGTTCATACCCGGAGTGTCATC
>JAEDKB010000059.1 GCA_016296045.1 Oscillospiraceae bacterium | reverse complement strand
GCCAGACGGTCGATACGGGTACGCATGGTCTTGAAGTTGGTCATCATGCCGCCGAGCCAGCGAGCATTGACGAAATACTGGTCAACACGCTCTGCCTCTTCCTTAATAGCGTCCTGAGCCTGCTTCTTGGTGCCGACAAACAGAACATTTTCGCCGTTGGCGGCGAGCTCACGAATGAAGTTATAAGCTTCTTCGATCTTCTTAACGGTCTTCTGCAGGTCAATGATGTAGATGCCGTTACGCTCCGTATAGATATAGGGAGCCATTTTGGGGTTCCATCTTCTGGTCTGATGACCGAAGTGGACGCCTGCTTCCAGCAGGGCTTTCATGGATACGACTGCCATTTGATTTTCTCCTTTTCGTTTTGACCGCCATTTCAATCATCTCCCCCGTCCACCGCAAGCGGCACTGGGACGGAACATCCTGAAATGTGTGGTTTGTTGATTATCGCGTTTCACACGCCAAATTATTATATCGTAGTGTGTCCCGGTTTGCAAGCATTTTTTTGCATTTTTTGCAAGTTTTTTCTTCAGAAAAAGTCCTTTCTCGGCCGTGCAAGGCGGCATTTGTTTAAATCTGCATCCACCAGAATGATATCGTCACCGATTTGCCGGATTGCACACCACGGAATCACGAAGTCCTCACGTCTTCCGAGCAGTCCGAAGCATCGGCTGCGCCCCGGAACGATGATCGCGACGATGCACCCGTTTTTGACATCGACCTCGACATCGCAGACGAAGCCCAGACGGGCGCCGTCACAAATACAGACAACCTCCTTGCATTTGAGGCTGGAAAAGCGATTTTTCATATTCTCACCCACCTATCCTTTAGAGATTCTATGCGGCAGGCTGAGAAAAAAGAACGAGAAATCAGACGATTCTGACCAAAAGAGCATCCAACAGCTTCAAATAGCCCTCTGCACTCCGATTGAGCTGCTCGATCAGAACATATTCGTCCACCGTATGCGCCAGAGCCTCCAGCGACGGTCCGAAGCCGATGGTCCGAATGCCCATTTCGCCGGCGTAATGGCTGCCGTTGGTACAGAAGGAGTATGCTGTGATGGTCGGCTGAATTCCCTCGACCTCACAAAGCGCCTCATAAGAGGCCTTGACAAAATCGTCCTCGCGGCGGAACATCCACGCGGGGAAAAAGCGCTGCGCGGAAATCTCGCTGCCCGTATAACAGGGCATCGTCTTTTCGCGCACATATGCTTTTGCCTGAAAATCCGGATCCTCCGCGCTCAGAAAAGCAATGGCATGATGTAACGGCTCCAACACCGATTCGGGTGTATCGCCGACTAAAAGGCGGCGGTCAAAGGTGGCAATGCATCGCTGCGGAAGCACGGACGAACCGGGATAGGGCTCGGAAATAATATCCGTCAGCTCCATGATCGCCTTGCCGAGACCCTCCTGCTCTCGCGGCACATACGCTTCCAGCGCCGCAAGCAGCTTCATCATCTTTTTTACCGCATTGACACCCTTTTCCGGGTTTGCGGAATGTGCCGGCTTGCCGATCGTTTCGGCAACCAGCTCCGCACGTCCTCTCTGACCGATTTTCAAATTCAAATGTGTCGATTCCCCGATGATGACATAATCCGGCTGCACAAATTCGCTGATCTTCCGAGAGGCAATGCCCTCAAACAGTTCTTCGTAAACCACGCCTGCAACGTAAATCTCACCCGGGAAATCGCGTCCGCAGTTTTCCGCATAAGCTGCCGCCGCAACCGTCATCGCCGCCACTGCGCCCTTCATATCCGACGCACCCCGTCCGCAAACGCGGTCTGCCGTTATCTCCCCTCCAAAGGGGTCAAAGCTCCAGCGTTCAGGCTCCTGAACGGGAACGGTGTCGATGTGACCGTCCAATAAAACACGTCTGCCCGGGCGGTTGCCGCGCAGCAGTCCGATCACATTTCCGTATGCATCAACGGTAACCTCGTCATAGCCAAGCTCACGCATGGCATTTTGCAAAACCTGTGCGGCCTGTTGCTCTTGCCCGGAGTAGCTCCGCGCCTGAATCAGACGGCTGCAAAGCTGCGTCGTTTTTCTGTGCAATTCCCCTGTTGTCATGGTTTTTCATCCTTTCGCGTTTGCGCATATCTTCCGAAAAAATATACCATATTTTACATGGGAATTCAACCGCTCTCAGGAAACGCAGATCGCTTTTCTGAGACTGGAAATGGCATTTTTCTCCAGTCGTGAAACCTGCGCCTGCGAAATTCCGACCTCTCCGGCAACCTCCATCTGCGTTTTTCCGTCAAAAAAACGCAGAGCAAGGATCTTTTTTTCACGCGGATTCAGGGAAGAAATGGCCTCCCGCAACGCAATTCGTTCCAGCCATTGTTCGTCCGTGTTTTTTGTATCGCGCACCTGATCCATGACCGTCAGCGGATCTCCGCCGTCGGAATAGACCGGCTCATAAAGTGAAACCGGCGCAGAGATCGCATCCATCGCGCTCGAAACCGTTTCCAGTGAAAGCTCCAGTCGTTTCGCAATCTCCTCCAACGTCGGCTCACGCGAGGATTCGGCAAGCATCGTCTCCTTGCACTGCAAAACACGGTATGCCGTATCGCGCACACTGCGTGAGACGCGGATCGCGCTGTAATCGCGCAAATAGCGCTTGACTTCTCCCTCGATCATCGGTACGCCATAGGTGCTGAAACGCACGTTGAGGTCCGTATTGAAATTTGCAATTGCCTTCAGCAGACCTACGCAGCCCACCTGAAACAGATCGTCCGGATTTTCCCCTCTGCCCAGAAATTTCTGTATCACCGACAGCACCAGCCGCAGGTTCCCCTCAATGAGCTGCTGCCGTGCGTTTTCGTCACCGTCATGCGCCAGCTTCAAAAGCCGCACCATTTCGTCATTTTTCAAAGTTTTCAGCCGCGCCGTGTTGATCCCGCAGATTTCAACCTTCCCCTGCATAACCGTCCTCCGAATGTTTTTCTACGGACAGTATTTCCCAAGAAACGGTTTTCATTCCTGCAAATTCTCCGCCAAAACGCCAGCCAAAAACAAATTGTCAGATTTTTGCCGCTTTCACAACAATCAGCCACCTCTGACCTTTATACAGGAATCCGATAAAACGGTTCAAAAGCTTTTATAGCGCCAAAGGTGCGTCAGATTCTGCACAAGACGGCACACGGGATTCTTGATGAAACTTTTGACTCAAGAATCAGTATTCGTGGGCAGAACGGTGCAGCTTTTTTCCATAAAGCAGTGCCGAAGCCAGCGCCGTCAGGGGCACGGCTAAAATCACGCCGATCGCGCTGGAGACGGAGCTGATGATCTCAATGCCGATATAGCTGGAGGACATGAGCTGATGCCACGAAAGGTCGAGCGAGTACAAATACAGAATCAGAACCGTGCTGCTTCCTAAAATCGCGAGGATCAGGGTATTGGTCATGGTGCCGACCATATCGCGGCCGATGTTCATGCCGGATTTCCAAAGCTCTTTTGCTGTCAACTGTGGATTGACCGCTTTTAATTCGCCGATCGCAGAGGAAACGGACATTGCCACATCCATCACCGCGCCCAAGGCGGAAATGATGACGCCTGCCACCAGCAGCCCTCGGATGTGCACCGGCGTTCCCGTCTGCCGCAGTTGGAGCAATGCCTCCGCGTCCGAGGCCCGCAGTCCATCCAGATGCAGCAGCTTTTGCGCCAAGATCCCGAAGAGCATCGCCAGCGCCATACCCGCGACCGTACCCATGCAGGCACAAGCAATCTTTCGGCTGCAACCGCCGAGAATGACGAAGCATGCGATCGCCACAAGCGAACAAAGGAGGAACGCTGTCGGGATCGGCTGCCAACCCTTCATCAGCAAGGGTAAAAATACCAAAAGCAGCATAGCTACCGTCAGTGCCAGTCCGAGGATGGATTTTACACCGGTTTTTCCGCCCACCAAGACGGTGATCAGCAGAAACAGCCCCAGAATCAGGTAGATGATAGGAGTGCGGTTATATTCGAAAACGCTTGCCGTGTGTTTGCCGTCGGAATAGGTGTTGATGATCATGATGACACTCTGCCCCTCCGCGGCCGGTTCACCGTACATCGGGCCGACCGCGTTGGTAACGAGCAGGGTCTCGCCCTTGTATTGCCCGGAGGTGACCTCCACAAGGAGGGTCTGGTCGCCGCGATAAGCGCCCTCTGCGACCTCGTCCGCCTCACAGTTGTCCGTAACGATCTGCAATACGGTGCCCGACTCATACTCCGCATAGTCCGCCGGCTGAACGCTGACCGTTTTCTCGTCATGAGAGTAAACAAAGAGCGCCGCGAATATTCCTAAGATCAGCAGCAGGATAAGCGCTGTCGGAAGGATTTTCTTCGGGCGAAAGTCAATTTTTTTCTCTGACAGTTTCATAGGATGCTCCTTATATCGATTTTGCCGCACCGAAACACACACCTGCAAATGCAGAGCCGGCACAATGTGTCAGGCTGTTGATAAACGGAAACAGCATAGCAGCAAACGGTTTTCCTGTCAACCGTTTTGAAGCGCCGCCCTTCCACAGCGGATAGGGCGGCGTTCTATTTTTTCCTTTTTCCCTCGCCCCTTCTGCTTCGGCAGAAGGGGTGAGGCTGATGATGCTATTTATTGTTGAGATAAAGCTCCATCCAAACGCAGAAGACCTTAGCGGCCTGTGCGCGGGTGGTGAGACCCTGCGGGTCAAGGTAAAGTGCGCCGCCCGCTTCAAAGGTCATGCCGCTGATGATGTCCTTGCCGACAGCCCATTTCATTGCTTCGACTGCGTAATCATTAACGCTCTTGTAGTCCTTAAACTTCGTCAGGTCGCCGCTGCCCGCTTCCTCGCCCTCCAAGCGGTAGAACATGGTGACCATCTGCTCGCGGGTAACATTTTCCTGCGGCTTAAAGGTGGTCGGGGTAACACCGTTGACAACGCTTTCGCGCTGTGCCCACGCAACTGCCTTTGCATAATACGCGTCCTTCGGGACATCGGTAAAGGTGGAGTAGCCGCTGACCTCCGGCTCGCCCATTGCGCGGTAGAGCATGGTGACCATCTGAGCGCGGGTGAGCTTCACCTCGGGAGCGTATTCCGTCTCGGAATAGCCGTTTACGATTCCCGAAGCATATACCTTCAGCACATACTCATAGAACCAGTCGCCTTCCTTGACATCGGTGAAGGGACAGACCGTGATCGGTTCCTTTTCGCCGCAGACGGTGCAGACACCGTTCTCATATTGGTGACCGAGCGCAGCGATCACGCTGCCCTCGGCGATCTTTTCGCCGCAGATCTTGCAGTAGGTATCGCCGGTATAGCCGTCCTCGGTGCAGGTGGCAGCCTTCGCGTCGCGAAGCTCGGTCTGTGCATGAGTGCAGGCGCTGCAAAGGATCTCTGCGCGGTCGCGTACACGGAGACGGGCGTAGCTGTTGTTCTCAATGGCGTAGGTATCGTCGTAGGAGGCAAGACCTGTCGCCTCCACGGTGCAGCCGACCTTCAGACCCTCGATGGTCTTGGAGGCGGTAATGTAACCGTCGATGAACACGCGGGCAACCGCACCGGAGGCATCCTTCACATAGATGGACTCCACAAGGTCATTGGCCATGGTAACAGCAGTGACGCTGCCCTTGATCGTAACCAGCTTGCCCTCTGCGGAGCGGTCATTGAGCTGCGCGGCGGTGATGACGACAGGCTTGACGGGCTCTGTCTCACCCACCTTTTCAATTTCGCTCACTTGCAGCTCAGGCTCGCCCTGATAGGAATCCGTGGTACCGGTAACGCGCACCACATCTCCCAGCTTAAACTCGCCCGCTACGGGGAAGCAGTTGATGCCGCCGGTGGCATCCTGCACATAAATGCAGTCGAAGAATGCCGTTTCCTTGTCATAGCCGGAGGCATTGGAGGTCACGACGCCTTCGATGGTAAATTTGAAGCCCTCCTCGGTCTGTGCGCGCACATCTGCGATGGTGTCGATCCGCACAGGACGGACGGCGTTGAGCAGATTCTCGCAAAGCGCATTATTGTCATTTTCCGCAGGAATCTTCAGATCGAAGTCATTCATGAAGGCGGAACCGGCAACGAGGATCAGACCCTTGCCCTCCATCTTTTCCGTTGCCATAACCAGCAAACGGTTGTCGCCCTGTGCATAGGTGTACCTGGGCGTTGCATCGCCGCCGAGGCCGTCACTGTCGGAGTCCCTGGATACGGTGGTGCTGTTGGCAAACAGAACCGCAGATACGGTGGAAGGCAGCGTGGTGACCGCATTGCCCTGTTCGTCTACCGCGTAAACACTCGAACCGCCGTAGTAGCTGATGCTGCCGGTCAGGCCATCGGTAAGGTCGTTTTCGCCATAGGCGTTCAGGGACAGAGCGAAAGAGGTATCCTCATAGGTGCCGTCGTCAGATAGACGGAGCGAGGAACCCAACGCCGCAAGCAGACGGTTCTGGGTCGCAGCCATATGAGGCTCGGCCTTATCGTTGCTGTCGCCTCCGCCGGTGATGATCAGGGCACCGCCACCTGCATGGTAGGCGGCCAGTGCCGTCAGCTCGGCGTCAGAGTAATCCTTCGCCTCGGACAGACGGCGGGAGGGAACGGTGAGCACGATCGCTGCATACTTCTCGTTGGCGCAGGCAGAAACCAACGCTTCGGAAGTGGTCAGCAGCTCCACACGAATGCCGCAGCTGTTGGCAACCGCGATGAAGTTGTTCATGAGGTCTTTGTTGTAGCCTGCCACATACTCATTGCTGTGGGAGGCATCAATGCCGATATAGGCAAGACTCGAGGCATCCATCACATCCAGCTCCACGGAGGCTGTGAAGGTGTATTCCTTACCGTCCATCTCGACGACGACTGTCGCGGTGATGGTGGTGAGCTTTGCTGCCTTGGGGGTATAGACCCATGTCAGATCCAGGGTGCTGTCGGCAGCCAGGGTGTAGGTCTTGTTATCGACCGCAAGAACCTCGGAACCGTTGGTCGTATAGACAACGCTCTTCACGATGGCATCATAGCTCTCACCGTTGTGCAGGGTCGTTGTGATGGTCAGCTCTTCGCCGGTCAGCGGAGTGGTGCTGTCTGCTTCCATCTTGTCAATGCCCAGCTTCAGGTTCTGACCGACCCACACAGGGGCGGTAACTGCCAGATCGCCGTCAGCCTCGGTCACGCGGACATAGTAATAGGTGTATTCCGGGCTCAGCTCCACAGTCAGAATGCCCTTGGCAAGCTCCGCAGCATCGTTCCAGGTATAAGCGATCTTGCCGGAGTTGACGATCAGCTCGACCTTGGCGATGGAGTCGGTGCTGTCGGGATCCATGACGGAGACATCGAATTTCAGCTTCTCGGGGACGCTTTCAATGATGGTGCCCATGGGCAGATCATTGACGGTGTAAAGCAGCTCGAGGTTCTTGTCCTCGGTGGAATAGACACGGTAGTTGCGGATGGCATCGTAGATTCCTTCCTCGGTGAAGGACTCTGCCAGCACAACGTCACGGGCATCGTTTGCATTGCCCCACTTACCCTTGTGGTTGTCCTGATTGTTGGTAGGAGCCAGGTGCCAGCCCTTGTCCAGCGCCAGCGTGTACTGCTCATAGCTGGGATAGTAACCGCCGGCACCGATCTGACCTTCGCCGTTGCCGACCTCGACCAGATAGATACGCTCGTCTGCCGCTGCGCTCCAATAACTGAAGTCCACAAAGTTGCCGAAGGTGTTGCCGGGATGGTTGAACTGGGAAATGGAGTTGACACCCTCGTCGCGGGACAGCAGCTTATAATAGGTCTGCAAGCCTGCGTCGCCCGACTTGTTGTTCAGGGTGGTGTTGTTGCGCGAGACAATACCCTCAGTGACGAAGGTGTTCATATGGCCGGGACCGCCGGACCACGTCATCTCAAAGCCGGGGATGGCAATCACATCGGAGTGGGTTGCGTTGAATTCCGCGATGGTATTTTTGTAGGTTGTCCAGCGCTCGCGGCTGTACTCGGTGGTCTTGCTCAGGTCAAACAGAGCGTCCTCGGGGTTGGCCTCGCCGGACTTGTCGAAATAGTTGGAGTGGTCGGTGAACGCCACGAAGTCCACATTGGCATCCTCAGGCAGGCTGCCGATATACTCGAGCGCAATGCTCAGCGTGCCGGCACCGTCGGAGTACTCGCCGTTATGGGAGTGGAGCTGACCGAAGTAGAGCGAATAGCTGGATTCGCCCACGGTGAAGCTCCAGCTCTTGCTTGCACTCTTGCCGTCAGCACGGGTGACGGTGAGAGTTACGGTCACGCGGCCGTCTGCCATATCTGCCTCGGGCTGATAAGTGACCTTGCCGCCTTCAAAGACAGCGTTCACGGTGTTTTCGTTTACGGTCATCTCAATGGTGGGGTTCTCGCCGACATTGGTGAGCACCGCCGAGATCACGGGCCGCTTATTCTCCCTGGTCTGGGAGTTGGCAACGGGAGACACCTGGGAGATCACGGGCTCGTCCTTGACCTCGATGTCAACACCGGTAAGAATGGGAACGTCTTTATTGTCCAGACCCTTGACAGTAACCGTCAGCTTTTCG
>JAEDKB010000058.1 GCA_016296045.1 Oscillospiraceae bacterium | reverse complement strand
AAGCATCTCTTTTCTGCGGTTTTGAGAAGATGTGGCAGGGCTGATTGGAAAAACAAAAAAGCCGAAGCATGAACTGCTTCGGCCTAAAATCAAACTGCTCTTAATTTGTTATTGATAGAAAGGGAATCACTCTGCTGATTCGCTTGACAATTGTTCCCGTCCGGCAAAACCACACGATTACTTCCTCGCTTTTGTGAGCTTGATAGGCTTTTATTTTGAACCTTTCCCCTGCATTAGAAGAATCGGCGGGGCATACTGTACCCGTCCCATTAGAAAAATGCCGGATTTTCTTAGAAAAAACGGCAAAAAATGACCGGCGCTTAGAAAAATAACCGCCGCAAAATCACACGATTTTGTGGCGGCTGGCACCCCCGGGAGGATTTGAACCTCTGACCCTTCGCTTAGGAGGCGAATGCTCTATCCAACTGAGCTACGGGGGCAAATGGCGATATTTGATTATTTTGCGGAATATTCGGAACTTTTTTACCGTTTTCCGTTTTCTGTGATTCCGGATCCTGCCGAATTTCATTTTCGTCAAAAAAAGTTCGGATTTTCGCTGTTTTCATTTTCCGGACTTTTTCAAAAGGTGATAGATCGAACTATCACTTAGGAGGCGAACGCTCTATCCTGCTGAGCTACGGGCGCAAATGACTTTATTTGGTTATGTTACGGCATATTCGGATTTTTGGAATCGTTTTTTGTTGGGCTGCCGTTAGGCAGCCCATTATTTCATTGTTCCTTCGATGCTTCGACCGTATCAAAGAAGCTCTCTGCCTTTTCCGGAATTTCTTCGCCGTTCATGCAGGCTTCAAACTGCTTTCGGCTCATATTCTCGTTTTCCAGCAGGAATTGCGCGATTTTCGTCAGCTTATCATGGTGCTCTTTCAGAATCTCCGTGCAGCGATGGTATGCCTCGTCGATCACACGCTTCATTTCCGCGTCGATCTCGCCGCCGGTTTTTTCCGAATAGCTCTTGGTTCTTTCATAATCACGGCCGACAAAAATTTCATCACCGTTATCGAAAGACACCGCGCCGATGCGCTCGCTCATGCCGTATTTTGCGATCATATCATGTGCCAGACGTGTTGCACGCTGCAGGTCATTCGACGCGCCGGTGGAAATATCGTCAAATTCCAACTGTTCGGCAATACGGCCTCCCAGCAAAGCAACAATCTGCTCGCGCATCTGGTTGCGCGTCATATGGTTGGAATCCTCCTCGGGCAGACTGATCGTCATACCGAGCGTCTTGCCTCTGGGCACAATCGTGATCTGATGCACGGGATCCTGCGTGGGCAAAAAGTACATGGCAACTGCATGACCCGCCTCATGGAAGGCCGTAATGCGCCGATCGCGTTCCACATTGATGCGGCTGCGCTTTTCCGGCCCGGCAAGAACCTTTAAAATGGATTCTTCAATGGTGCTCATCGTAATGACCGGACAATTCTTTCGCGCAGAGGCAAGCGCCGCCTCATTGAGAAGATTGGCCAGATCCGCACCGGTAAAGCCGCCGGTGGAGCGGGCTACGACCTTCAGATCCACATCATCGGCCAGCATTTTGTTCTTTGCATGAACCTGAAGGATCTCTTCACGACCCTTGACATCCGGTAAGCTGACATAAATCTGACGGTCAAAACGGCCGGGACGCAGCAGCGCGGGATCGAGAATATCCTGACGGTTGGTCGCCGCCATGACGATCACACCTTCGTTGCTCCCGAAGCCGTCCATCTCTACCAGAAGCTGGTTGAGCGTCTGTTCGCGTTCATCGTGTCCGCCACCCAGACCTGCGCCGCGGCGGCGTCCGACGGCATCGATCTCGTCAATGAAAATGATCGAGGGAGCGGATTTTTTTGCCTGTTCAAACAGGTCACGCACACGGCTTGCGCCGACACCGACATACAGCTCGACAAAATCAGAACCGGAAATCGAAAGGAACTGCACATCCGCCTCTCCCGCGACTGCTTTTGCAATCAGGGTTTTGCCGGTACCCGGAGGTCCGACCAGAAGCACTCCCTTCGGGATCTTTGCGCCGATCGTACGGTATTTTTGCGGATTACGAAGGAAATCGACGATCTCTTGCAGCTCCGCCTTTTCCTCTTCCGCACCTGCAACGTCATCAAACGTGACCCTTTTTTCGCCGGAACCAACGTGCACATTGGCTCGGTTAAATTTCATTGCGGCGTTGTTGCCATTCGCTCTGCCCAGCAGGAAATAAAGGAACACAAACATCAGAACCGTCATCAAAATGTACGGAAGCATGGTAATATACCACGGTGTCCCCCTATCCGGGGCAAAGTTATAGCTTTCAATGATGCCCGCCTTGAGTTGACGCTCATAGACCGTATGCAATTCCTCACGGAACATATCTACGTCCGCAAGCTCGTGCTCTACCGTTGTGCTTTCCATGAACGGTTCGGACAGGGAAAGCGTCAGAATGCCATCGTCATAGTCAAATGACTTGACCTTTTCTTCTAAAAACAGCGTGCGGACTTCGGAATAGCTGACCGTCACGGCATTGCTGCTGCCAAAGAGATTGAGCAGCAGAAAAACAACAAGCGCCAGAATGACTACATAGATCAGCAGATTCAGTGATTTAGAAACTTTGTTCAAGATCTTGCTCCTTTATTTGGAATATATCTCCGATTTCAAAACCCCGACATAGGGCAGATTTCGGTAGGCTTCATTGTAGTCCAGACCGTAGCCGACAACAAATTCATTCGGGATCGTAAACCCGACGTAATCCGCTTTGAAAGCAACTTTGCGACCCTTGGGCTTATCCAGAAGGATACAGAACCGCAAGGACGCAGGCTTCTTTTGCAGAAGGTGCTTTTGCAGGAAATCCAGCGTATAACCGGTATCGAGAATATCCTCCACCACGACCACATGTCGGCCGCGCAGCTCCATAGACGCATCCTTTAGAAGATGCACCTGACCGGAGCTCTGCACTCCGGCACCGTAGGAGGAGGCGTAGATGAAATCATAGCTGCATCGGATCGGGATTTCTGAGGTGAGATCCTTAAAAAACGGAACGGCTCCCTTGAGAACCCCCAGAAAAACAGGGTCTTTGCCGTCATAATCCCGTGCAAGCTGCGCCCTTAGCTGCGCAACACGCGATTGAATTTCCTCTTTTGTCAGCAGCACACGTTCCAGATCCCGGCGCATTTCTATTTCTCCTTCTGCTCAAACCGCAGCAGCAGCGCCGGCGCACCGATCACCGCCCGATGATTCTGACTGACACCGAGACCCGCTACCGCAAGCACCTGCGCTCCGTCCGTAACGACCGCCAGACGCTCTCGCTCGGAACGGGGGATTTTTCGGTCAATCAGAAGTTTTTTTAGTGTTCTTCTGCAGCCGCCCTGCGTTATGATCGTGTCTCCCCGGCGGCGCGAACGAACATAAAGCGGATCGGCACTCATCATATCATATTTTATTGCAAATTGAAACGGGGTATTTGCGTATTTTTCAAAAGATTCTACCACGCGGCACTCAACTGTCATTCCGATCGGCGTTAGCTCCGTTGATCCGGAAACGTTCAGCGCCGTTTCAGGCAGACAGAATGAAATCTGCCTTGTAATCTCAATGGCATCATAGCAGCGACGCGCCGTCAGACCCTCCGGAAGAGAAAGCTGCGCGGAGGGGTTTGTCGCTTTCAGCAGAGCGCGCAGCGCCTCGATATGCTTCATGGAAACATTTTTGGGCAGATACTGCCTTACAATCAGCCGCAGCGCCCGTTTTTGCAGGGCGTTGGGCGCATGAAGAATCGGTGCGACCAGCCACAGGTTCGGCGCACCCTCCGGATGCCGCAGAAGCTTTGCCGCCATTTCATCCAGCAGCGCATCCTCCTCGCGCAGCAGCGCCGATTGCCGCAGAAGCATTTGCGAAAAATTCGGTTCTTCCTCACGCAGCAACGGAAGAACATGATGGCGCAGACGATTGCGGCTGCAAGTGTCAAGCGCATTGGAGGAATCCTCACACCAAGAAAGGTTTTCCTCTTTCAGATAGGTCAAAATCTGCTCACGGTCAACCGAAAGCAGCGGCCGGATAATTTTACCGCGCTTCGGCGGAATGCCGCACAGACCGCGCAGACCGCTGCCGCGCAGGATATGGAGCAAAACCGTCTCGGCATTGTCATCCGCCGTATGCGCCGTTGCAAGTTTATCGCACGGAAGCGACTGCAAAAACGCATAGCGCTTTTCCCGCGCGGCATCCTCTATCGATTTTCCGCTCCGCACGGCATATTCTGCCACATCCGCTCTGCCCGTAAACAGCGGGATTTTGTGCTTTGCACAAAACTCAGCGACAAAGCGCTCATCCCGGTCGGATTCTTCTGCACGCAGGCAGTGGTTAAAATGAGCCGCAGACACACAGATGCCCAGCTCGTTTTGCAAGGAACGCAGACACCACAGCATTGCCATGGAGTCTGCTCCTCCGGACACTGCGCAGATGACGCGGTCGCCTTCGGAAAAAAGAGATAAGCTGCGGCACCATGAAAGCACTTCAGCCTTCATCATGTCTCCACTCCCGATCTGCAAAGGTCGTAAACTGCGGCAGCCATTGCAGCTCTACCGTACCGGTCTCGCCGTGACGGTTTTTTGCCACAATGCATTCCGCGATGTTCTGTTTTTCGGTATCCTTGTTATAGTAATCCTCACGATAGAGGAACAATACTTCGTCCGCATCCTGCTCAATGGCGCCGGATTCACGCAGATCGGAAAGCATCGGGCGTTTGTCCTGACGGCTTTCGTTGGCACGGGAAAGCTGCGACAGGCAGATGACCGGTACGTTCAGCTCCTTTGCCATGATCTTCAGGCTTCGGGAAATATCGGAAACGACCTGCTGACGGTTTTCGCCGCTGTAGCTTTTTCCCGACCCTGACGAGGTCATAAGCTGCAAATAGTCGATAATCACCAGCGCAAGGTCGTCCACTCGGCGGCACTTAGCATTGATCTCGGCGACCGTGACCGACGGATTGTCATCCACGCGCAGATCCGTTGCCGACAATGCAGCCGAGGCGATGCCGATCTTGCCCCATTCGTCCACGCTGAGCTGTCCCGTAACCAGCTTTTTGTTATCCACAAAGCTCTCGTTGGAAATCAGTCTCGTTACCAACTGCTGCTTTGACATTTCCAGCGAGAAAAACGCGACGGTTTTTTTCGGGTATTTCTTTGCGACATTCAGCGCAATGTTCAGCGCCATGGAGGTTTTGCCCATGCCGGGACGCGCCGCAAGCAGCATCAGATCCGACTTGTTCAGGCCGCTGATAAATTTATCCAGATCGCGAAGTCCGCACGAAATACCGGAAATATCGCTGCCGGACTCACTCAGCTCGGTCAGACGGTCAAACACCTTGAGCAGAATCGTACCGACGTGCTCCAATGACTCATTGGTATTGCCGCGGCGCAGCGCATAGATCTTCTTTTCCGCCGCCTCCAGAATATCCTGCGCGCTGCCGACCCCCTCATAGACCGTATCGACGATCTCGGAGGCGGCATCGGATAAATTCCGAAGCAGCGCTTTATCATGGACAATCTGCGCATACTGCTTGACATTGGCCGCAGTCGGCGTGATCTCCATGAGCTGCATAATATACTTCGTGGAGCTCTGCTCATCATAGACACCGCGCTCGCGCATTTTATCCAGCACCGTAACCGGATCGATCACCTGAGAATAGCTGAACATCTCATAGATCGTCTCATAGATCTCGCGGTTGGTTTTCAGATAAAAATCCTCCGGACGCACCATGCCGATCACATCGTTGACACAGCGGCTGTCGATCAGCAAGGAGCCGAGAACGGACTGCTCCGCCTCCAGAGAATGGGGCGCCTGACGGCCTAATAACTCATCCATTTGGGATTTCCTCCCTTATCTTTCTGTTACTGCTCCTCGACACGGAGCTTCAGCTCGGCATTGATCTCGTAACCCAGCTTAATCTTTACGGTATACTCACCGACGGTCTTGATCTGTTCGTCCAGAACGATTTTCCGCTTGTCGATGTTGATGCCCTCCTGCTTCTGGATGGCTTCGGCAATCTCCTGTGTGGTGACGGAACCGAACAGTCTGCCTGCTCCGCCGCCCTTGGCGCGAACCACAACGACCATATCCTTCATCTTCTTGGAAATTGCAAATGCCTCTTCGCGCTCCTTCTGGCGTTTTTCCTGCTGCGCCTTATCATTCATTCGCATCGTATTGACATTATCCGCCGTTGCCTCTACCGCAATTTTACGCGGCAGCATATAATTTCTTGCATAGCCGTCAGATACTTCGATCATCTGACCGCGCTTGCCCTTGCCCTTTACGTCCTGCTGCAAGATCACTTTCATGGTGTTTCCTCCTTATGTGTATTTTGAAAAATCAGGCTTCAAAAAAATTGTCTATGGATTTCAGCAGCTCATCCAGCGTTGCCGAGACACTCTTGTTTTTGACCTGTGCGCCGGCTGTGGCTGCATTGCCGCCTCCGCCGAGCGGCTCAAGTATGACCTGCACGTTTGCATCGCCGATGGAACGTGCGGAGATGATCGTCTGCTTTTCCTGCGGATAAAGCACAAAGGAGGCTTCAATGCCGGAAATGTTCAGCAGTTCATCGGCAGCCTGCGCCGCAATGGTACGCGTCGCGGTATAATCCAGTGCGGCAATCGCAATTTTCTGGCGATAAAGACGGGCGCTCTGAATAATCTTATAACGGGCGACGGTCGAAGACAGATCATTCTGGAACAGCTTTTTCACCTCGACCGTATCCGCGCCGATCCTTCGCAGGAAGGCGGCCGCCTCAAAGGTACGGCTGGAGGTCCGCACACCGAAATTCTTGGTATCCAGCACGATGCCGGCAAGAAGCGCGGCAGCCTCGTTGGAATGGATGTCGGATACCTCCACGGCATACTGTAAAAGCTCGGTGACCAGCTCGGAAGCAGAAGATGCAAACGGCTCATGCAAATTCAGAACCGGCTGCTCGATATAGTCCGCAGCCCGGCGATGGTGGTCGATGATCACGACACGGCGTATGGATTCGAGCAGCGGCTTGCACTCGACCTGATCGGGTCGGTTGGTATCCACAACGATCAGCAGGCTCTTTGCATCCGCTTCCAAAAGCGCATCCTGACCGGTAATAAAGCAGTCGGCATACTCCGGCATATTCTGAACCATAGCAAGCAGGGATTTTGCCGCATTGGCCTCCGGATCAATGACGATATTGACCTTTTTCCCCTTTTTGCGGCACAGGCAGCACAGACCGATTGCCGCGCCGACAGCGTCCAGATCCGCCATCTTGTGACCCATAATGAAAACTCGTCCGGACTGCATAATGAGCTCCGACAGCGACGATGCCATGACGCGGGACTTGACCTTGGTGCGGCGCTCCGTCGTCTTGTTCCTGCCGCCGAAGAAGGTGAAATCATAGCGATCCTTGATGACCGCCTGATCACCGCCGCGAGAAAGCGCCATTTCAATCGAAAGCGCCGCAAAATCATAGTCCTCGCGGAAGTCCACGCCGTCTTTGCCGATGCCGATGGAAACGGTTGCGGCGATACCGGCAGGATTGGTAATCTCGCGGACGGATTCCAGCAGAGAAAACTTAGCCTCCGCCATGGACGCAAGCTCTTTTGCCTCCAGCAGCAGCAAAAACCGGTTGCGCTCCAAGCGGCGCAGCAGACCGTTATATTCGTCCGACCAGCGGCTGACCTTCTCATTGATCTGCGCGTTGAGATTGGAAATTGCCGCATCCGGCAGATTGTTCGTCAGCTCATCGTAGTTATCCACAAGCACAATCGATACCATCGGACGCGAGCGGATATACTCATCGCGCACCTGCAAAAGCTCCGTCATATCCTGCAAATAGATCATGCCCATCAGCAGGTTGTTTTTGGTATCTTTATTCGGAAGCAGAGAGCCGGTCACGCGAAAACGTCTGCCGCGATAACGGAGCTCGTCCGGACTTTCGGTCTTGCCGGAAGCCAGCCATTCCAGAGCAAAGGAGGGAAAAATCTCGTCTATGCGCTTGGAAAAAATGCTCTCTCGGAGATTGACCAGATTGGCAAACGGTTTATTATACCATACCAGCTCGTTTTCGTTCAGTTGGATCAGCGCGACCGGAAACGGTACCTCCCCGTCTGCGGCGCGGCTCATCATTTCGTTCGTCTGCTGAACATATTCGCTCAACAAGCGGCGGCGGCGCGTTCCCATCCACTGATAGAAAAACAGCAGCAGAAGCGTTACGGCCGTCTCTCCGATGGCAAGATAATACTGCCCCAGCACCAGTGCCGCAACAGCAAACAATACCATAACCACAAAATAAAGCAGCATATTCGGCTGCATCAACCGATGCAGTTTTTTGTTCATCCGCGAAGACCTCCCTTCGGAGTTCGTATAGATTGTTTTATTATATCAAATATTTTCGTTTTTTGCTACAGTTATTTCCGTTTTTTGCTACAGTTATTTCCGTTTTTTACCGCGGTTTCTTTCTTTCATTTTCCCCTTTTTCAAATTTTTGTATACTTCTTTGGATAATTGTGGTATACTAT
>JAEDKB010000057.1 GCA_016296045.1 Oscillospiraceae bacterium | reverse complement strand
CCATGGCATCGGCTGCTTCGATGGAGCCGATCAGGCCGCGGGTTTCAACCATTCCTAATGCTTCTTTCATTTGACAATCCTCCAATTATTGTTTTTTTATTTTAAATTTTAATACAACGATTTAATAATGTCCGGATGCGGTGCCGGAATCACAACACTTTCCGAAAGCATACCGGCTGCTTCGGGCATCTTCTCGCCGGCATTGACTGCTGCGCGAACCGCCGCAACCTCACCGGTCATCGTGATAAAGCTCTTGCCGCCCAGGCCACGACCCAGACGAATATCGATCAGTTGAATGTCTGCCGCTTTGACCGCCGCATCAGCGACTACGACCGCGGAGCAAAGGCTGAACGACTCCATCACACCGACAGCGGAAACCTGCCCGATTTCATTGCAGGCATTGATGGCCTTCGGCACCTGCTCATGCACATGAGGAATCACCATGCTGTCAACCAGGCGCTGTCCTGCCTTGATCTTGCCGGCTTCTACGCTGGACTTGACTGCGGCAACCTCACCGGTGATAATCACGATATACTTTCCGGCGCAAACCGGCTGCGCTGCAACCAATTCCACCGATGCCGCTTTGAGCATCGCGTCTGCGGCATCAATGCCGAGCGGGATCGAATTGGTTTCGATCATTCCCAATGCATTCATTTGGACGACCTCCTGATCTCAATGTAGTCCTCGGTGATCTGCGTCACCGTGCCGGAAATGCTGGCATGCATCTTCACGCCCAGCTTCTTTTCGGCAATATCCGCGATGAGCTGGTTCTTGCGAACCTTGTCGCCTACGGCAACCTTCGGAACACTTGGCGCACCGACACCCATTTTCAGCGCGATCCTTACGCGGTCAGTCGTCATCAGCTTGTCCTCGAGCGGCGCCGGAACATCATACTGCGTCAATCCCAGTCGGGCAACCAGACGGGTGACCGGAACCTTTTTGTTGTCTAAGCCGCCGTCTACCGGTCCGAACACTTCCTTGCGGGCGCGTGTTCCCTTGGACGCAATCGCCGATTTGAGCTGCTGCATCACCTGCGACGGCTTCAGCCCGAAGTTGCAGGCATAATAGGTGCACAGGCCGCAGTTGCAGCAGGAGAAAATGCCGTTGAAATCGCCCATCAGATCGATGCCGTTGGCAAGGGAGCGCATTGCCTTATGCGGCTGAACATTCAGTCCCAGCGCATTTCTCGGGCACATCTGCGTGCACATGGAGCACTGGCAGCAAACCGCCATAATCATGCGCAGATTCAGTTTTTCATCTTTCGTTTCCAGCAGCGGATGATTCTTCGGAATCGCAAGCAGGCCGCCGGTTGTCTTTGTCACGGGGATATCCAGCGTATCCACCACACGTCCCATGCACGGGCCGCCGATAATATACTTACAATCCTCCGTCGTGCCGCCCGCCGCATCTAAAAGCTCCTTCAGCGAGATACCGATCGGAACACGAAGCGTAACGGGTTTTTTTACCGCGCCGCCGACGGTAACATATTTTTCTATGACTTTTTTCCCGTCCATTGCGTTTGCAATATTGACGAGTGTGCTGACATTGCACACGACAGTGCCGACATCCAGCGGCAGCCCGCCGGTCGGAACAACTCTGCCGGTCACTTCATAGACAATCTGCTGTTCGTCGCCTGCCGGATAATACGCCTCCAGCAGATGAAGCTCAACGTCCTTGTTTTCCTCCTGCTTGAGCAGCTTTTTGAGCGCCGCCACAGCATCCTTATAGTGCGCCTTGAGACAGATGATTGCGTGTTTTGCGCCGGTAAACTCTTTTACCGCACGGATGCCGCGGATGACATCTGCCGCATAATACTGCATGACCTGCTGGTCAACGCGGAGTAAGGGTTCGCACTCTGCGCCGTTTGCAAGGACATACTCGGCTTTGCAGTTGATTTTCACATGCGTCGGAAAGCCTGCGCCGCCTGCGCCGAGTATACCGGCGTCACAGACGATTTTATTCAGCTCCATAGGCTTAAATGATGCGGAAGTCGCCCTTGAGCACGCAGCGTCTTGCGCGTGTAAAGGACTTCGCGCTGGTCAGACCTTCGCCGGTCGGAGTGGCGATGGTCAGCGTGGTGTAGCCCTCGCCGCCAAAGCCGAGTCCGGAATACGACGGTGCATTTTTGACGAAGATCGTCGTATTCATGCGTTTCGCGGCACGGGACATATTATGAATATTGGTCGAATGGATCAGAGCGGAGTGCTGGCAGCCATGCTCGGCACGGAATGCCTCACTCAAAGCCTCGTCAAAATTGGCAACGCGGACGCAGCCGAGAACCGGCATCAGCATTTCCACTTCAACAAAGGGATGATAACGATCGACCTCTGCAATGACCAGAACGGGATTGCCGGTGAACTGGACACCGCTTTCACGAAGGATGTAGGTTGCATCATGGCCAACGAACTTGCGGTTGATGACATACTTGCCGTCCTTCTGGATCAGGACGGTACGGACGATTTTGTCGATATCCTCACCGTAAACGCGGAACGCACCGCACTGCTGCATTTTGTTCATGAGCTCGTCTGCAATGGAGCTGACCATGAAGCATTCCTTCTCCGCAACACAGAGAATATTGTTTTCAAAGCTTGCGCCGTCCACAATTTTCTTGGCCGCGTCGGGAATATTCGCCGTTTCGTCCACAATGACCGGAGGATTGCCCGGGCCTGCCGCCACGCACTTCTTGCCGGATTTCATGGCGACTGCAACGACTGCCTCACCGCCGGTAACCGCCAGCATCTTGATTGCCTTATGGCTCATAATGACGGCGGAGGTGTCCATGGTCGGTTCCTTCGGCGCGGTAATCAAACCATTCGGGCCGCCCGCGTCAACAATCGCCTGATTCAGCAGCTCCATGGCTCGCTGCGAAGAGCGTTTTGCAGCCGGATGCGGATTGTAGACCACTGCGTTGCCGGCGGCGATCATGCTGATGGAGTTGTTGATGACCGTTGCCGTAGGATTGGTAGACGGGGTGATAGAACCGATAACGCCATAGGGAGCCGTTTCGACCAGCGTCAGTCCGTCATCACCGCTGTACGCCGTGGGATGCAGATCTTCCACACCGGGCGTCTTGTTTGCGGCAAGCAGATTTTTTGCAATCTTGTGCTCGACCTTGCCGTAGCCGGTTTCCTCATGCGCAAGGATCGCCAGCTCCTCGGCATGCTCTCTGGCACAGACGCGCATCGCTTCCACGAGCTTGCTGCGCTCCTCCAGCGTCATGTCCATCAGGCGCTGCTGTGCACGGATTGCAGTGTCAATCGCTTCATTTACATCATCAAAGATGCACTTTGCCGTCTCAGTGGGGCGATAGCTGCCGCTTGCGAGGCTGTTGCGAGTCTGTTCCGCGATTTGCCGGATCTGTTCTTTTGTCAATGCCATACGCTATCCTCAACTTTCTTGATTGAATTTTTCAAAAATACGGGTCCCGTTGAGATCAACGTGATCAATAATTGCCACAATACTCTGATCGACAGGCTTGTTCTCGGTAATATTCGTCTGACGCGACGAGCTGCCGCCGACAATCATGACAACCTCGCCCTCGCCTGCGCCGACTGCGTCAATCGCAACGATCAGGTTGCCTTTTTCCTGCCATGTTTCAATATCGATGGGTTTTACGATCAGCAGCTTCAGGCCGTAGAGCTTCTCGGCCTTATTCGTGCTGACAACCGTTCCCTTGACTCTGCCTAACTGCATAGCGTTTCTCCTTCATACTGCACCGTCACATCGTGAACGTTCAGCGCGTCACGAGCGGCCGGCGTAATGATTGCGCCCACACGGGCACAGATGGTCTTTTCCTTGCTTTCTGCGGCAGACAGCACATCTGCCTCGGTAATCAGGGTCGCACCGATTCTTGCCGCAGCATCGCCCGTATAGTAGGGGCAAACGGTTACATTCATCTGGTGCAGGGTATCAACGGATGCCGCAACTCCTTCTAAGAAGGTATTCCTGCGGAATTTCGGCGGCTCAAAATCCAGGTAAAGACGCACGTCCTTTTTCCACAGAATGCTGCGGATCATCAGATAGGAAAGGAACTCCTTGTCCTCTCCAGCGGCAATTTGCCCCAGCAGTTCCAGCCGCGGCCCGACCAGAATGACCGTTTTGGATTTTGTGATTTTATCCAGAAGCTTCGCTTCCCCCAGTTGATTCGCAAACAGTATTCCGTCGTCCCGAATCCCGCTGTGTTCCGAAAAGCTGATAAAGGTATAGCCAACGCCGAATTGCGTTTTCAGCAGTGATCGCAGCTCCTTCGGGTAGGCAACCGGCGCCGCCAGCAGCACAAGCACCTGCTCCGGATGCTGCTGCTCGCGTTCCAGCTTCGCAACGCGCCGTACCACCTCTGCAACGATTAACTCTATTAACTTGTGTAAAAGTTCTGTGTTCATATCGACCTCTACACAATGATTCTTCGGGAGCGCCGCCCCGTCAGAACCGTATATCCATTTATCGGATGACTTCCATCATCGTGCTGCCTGCCATGGCAGCCGCGTTTGCTTCATCGGTATCTATATGGACTTCCATATCATGACCGTTTCCTGCGCGGACAATCACATTTTCAAACACGACCGCCCGCTCGCCCTCGCTGCGAAGAGAAACGCTCTGTCCGTCCTTCAGGCCGAACATCGCCGCCTGCGCCGCAGAAAGATGAAGATGCCGCGCAGCAACGATCACGCCTTCGGAGATGTCCGCTTCTCCGGCCGGCCCGATCAGCTTGCAGCCCGGAGTGCCGGAGGTCTTTCCCGACATCCGAACCGGCGGACGGATACCCAGCGCAAAGGAGTCGGTAAAAGCAATTTCTACCTGTGTTGCCTTGCGCTCCGGACCGAGCACCCGCACTTTTTGAAGCTGCCCCTTCGGGCCGACAACCGTCAGTTGTTCCTTGCAGGCAAACTGTCCCGGCTGAGAAAGATCACGGAATTTTTGCAGTTGATAGCCCTTGCCGAACAGCTTTTCCACATCCGCCCTGCACAAATGAATGTGCCGCGCAGAAGATGCCACCGGAACAAAAATTCTGCCGGTCTTGCGGAACAGAGCTTCCGATACGGCAAGCTGAACACTTCTTTGCACCGCGCCTTTATCCATGATCCGTCACCTTCTTCATCACAATTCCTTCATAATAAGTTTTTGCAAGAATCGTTTTTACATCCTCCATGGTCGGACGGACGATGTTGGTTTTTGTTGCCGTGTCCTTGAGCGCATTTCGCGCAAGCGTATCAATATCTTCCATTTTGAACTTTGTTTCGCACAGCGGAGGGATGCCGACATCCACGCACAGCTTCCTGACCGCATCGATTGCCTTTTTGGAAGCCGCGTCAACAGACAGATCGTCCACTTTTTCGCCCATTGCCTGTGCAATGGAGGCAAGCCTTCCCATGCAATACGGACGGTTGAATTCCAACACACGCGGCAGCATGATTGCATTGGCAAGTCCGTGCGGAATGTTATAAAATCCGCCGAGCTGATGCGCTATGCCGTGAACCAAGCCGAGGCCGGCATTGGAGAAAGCCAGTCCCGCCATATATTCCGCCCAGCACATATCCGTTCTGGCAACCATATCGGAGCCGTCCTTGACCGCATTGCGGAGTGCCTTGCTGACCAGTCGGATCGCTTCAAGCGCAAGCGCGTCGGTATAAGGCGTGTGAATGTTACAGATATATGCCTCAATGGCGTGTGTCAGCGCATCGATACCCGTCGCAGCCGTCAGTGAAGGCGGCATTCCGATCATCAGCATCGGATCATTCAGCGCAAGATGCGCCAGACAGTTGGTGTCCACCATCAGCATCTTGGACTTCGATTCCTCATCTGTTACAACATACGCACGGGTACATTCCGAGCCGGTGCCTGCCGTGGTATTGACCGCAATGAGAGGCGCACCGTGCTTTTTGGATTTGTTGATGCCGTTGTAGTCTTCGATCTTTCCGCCGTTTGCCGAAAGAATACTGACCGCCTTCGCAACATCGATGGGAGAACCGCCGCCGATTGCAATCAACGCGCCGCAGTCGTTCTTCGTATAGAAATCCAAAGCCTGATAAACAATTTTCGTTGTCGGATTCGGCTGGACTTCGTCAAAAATCAAATACTCGATTCCCGCGTCGTCCAAAACCGCCGTCACCTTTCCGGTCGTGCCGATCTTGACCAAGCCCTTGTCCGTGATGACCAGAACCTTTTTGGCACTCAGGCGGCGCAGAAAGTGCGGTATCATCGTGATACCGTCGCGGCCAATCAGGGTGTGTCGCGGCTGATAAAGCTCAATCATGCCTTCGTTAACCATTTGTTTAATCTCCGTTTTAAACGCTCATTTTCGCTCATTTTTTGAGCCATCTTTTATACTCTTATATATTCCCACAAAAATCGTTTTCTGTCAATAACGGGATTCCTCATTTGATGTTTTTTTGGCAATTCATACAGTTATTGTCCCAAATAATTGTACATATTGTTTAAAAGATAAAAAATGCCAACTACCAATTATAATGGTACTTGGCATTTTTTCGCTCATTTTCGCTCATTTATTGGAAGTAATGTATGCATGATTCCATGTTGGGTGTAAAAGTCTGCAAATTTCTGCGGCATATTGACGGTACTGATCACGCGGCAGGTCTTTTCCGGAGGGAACATCGTTGCAAAAGCACGCCGGTCGAACTTCGCGCTGTCAAGCAGCATATAAAGTCTGCGTGTCATGCGAGAAAGCTGCGTATAAAGTGCTGTGCGGTTTTTATCCTGCACTGTGTAGCCGCGCTCAAGATCGACGCCCTCCACGGTAAGAAACACCTTATCAAAATAGTAGCCGCGCAGCGTATGGCTGATATCGCCGTCAAGCGTTTCGATATAGTTCTTACCGGTATGAACGTCTCCGCCCAGCAGAGTGACGGAAATGTTCGGTGAGCCTGCCAATTCCAAAACCGCAGTGATCGAGGTAGTCACAACGGTCAGCCGTTCCACATCGCGGATCATCGCGGCAAACATATTGCATGTTTTGCCCGCGCCGATAAAAATGGACTCGCCCGGGTTGACCTGCGCCGCAGCTTCCCTCGCAATGATCATTTTCTCATTGTCAATCTCATCTACAATCTCCGTTCCGTTCACATATCGGTTATGCTCGCTCTTTTTTTCCGGCAGCTTCAGTCCGCCATGCGTACGCTGCGCCAATCCTTTTTTCTGGATCTCATCAAAATCGCGGCGCACCGTCGCAACGGAGGCTCCCGTGAGCTCGCAGATTTCCGCCAGGGCAACCGCACCGTGTTCGTGCAGCAATTCCAGCACTTTCTTTTCTCTGTCCCAATATTTCATTTGTGATTCCTCCCGTCACTATCGCTCATTATCACTCATTTGAAGTATAGCACGGCTGAATTATGCTGTCAAGGGTGCTTCCTGATTTTCTTCAAAAAGTGCATCGATCGTGCCAAAGGAGTAACCCAATTCCTCCCAGCGCGTCAAAAGCTCATCCAATATCGAAGCGTTGGTCTGTGAGGTGCTGTGCAAAAGTACAACAGCGCCGTTGTGGATGCGGGGTATCAGTTTCCCAAATGCCTCCTCCGAGGTTGGTTGATCGTCATTGAGCCAATCCACATATGCCAAACTCCAAAATACGGTTTTATATCCCAGCTCGTCAGCCATTTTCAAGTTTTCTTCGGAATAGATTCCCTGCGGCGGACGGTAGTATTTTTGCATCGGCTCTCCCGTCGTCTGCGTGTATAATTCCTCCAGTGATTCCAGCTCCTTGCGGAACTGCTCCCGATCCGAGATTTTTGACATATCCGGATGGTGGTAAGTATGGTTCCCGACAATGTGTCCTTCCTTTACCATACGCCGCACCAGCTCCGGATTTTGTTCAATATAATTCCCCACCAAGAAAAACGCCGCGTGCACATTATGCTTTTGCAAAACATCCAGAATTTTTTCCGTGCAGCCGTTTTCGTAGCCCGAATCAAAGGTCAAATATATTACTTTTTGCGAAGTATCTCCCAGATAAGCCGCATGATATTCTTTCAGTTTTTCATTGCTGGTATTGCCGACAGACGGTTCGCCCTCTGTCGGAAAGCTCAATCCCCAAGAGCCGGTCGGAAGCGCCGCTTCCTGCTTGATGCAGGCAAATGTAATCAGCGAGAATAACACCAGCAGGACCAACAGCATTGGCAGATTTCGACGCAAAAACAGTTTCATTCCCCTCACCTCGGTCAAGCATATGCACGTCCTGCGGCAAACATTATGAAATTCTCCGATTATTTCTGCCGCAGAATTTTTCCTCCGTTTTTGGATATGTGTCGCAATGTATTTTTTCTCTTATTGACTTTCAAGAAGATTCAATTATAACTTCTAATTTTGGGTATTCGCAAAATGAAAATAGCGGCAGGGATTTTCCCCTGCCGCCCAGCGTGTCGAAAAACCTTTTTCGGCACGCTGATGGACTGCTGAGAAAGGCTCCAAAGACAAGCAACTCACACTCGTCGGCGTACACAGGTACGGTAGAGTGTGAGTTGCGCAGTAAGTCAAAATGCTTGCGCAGCAAGAATTTCTCGGCAGTTTCGTATTTGGAAAAACTCCGTTGTCCGAAAAGCCGAAATCAATACGCTGCACAAAAATGACATCTTTCATTTTGACGGTTTGGACCTTTATCGGCAGTCTGAGACAGCTTGCGCTGTCTGATTTTCCCCGCTATGGCCGTGTGACCCCATTTATAA
>JAEDKB010000056.1 GCA_016296045.1 Oscillospiraceae bacterium | reverse complement strand
GAAGGGCATTTTGCCGCCGTTCTTCGGCGTGAGGGAGAAAGCTCCGATCAAAAATCTCAGCCGTCTGCCGCTGTTCTCCCCGAAGAGATTTGTTCCTTTTTGGAGGAAAACAAAATCCAGCTTTCCGGCATCCCGGTCGAATTCGGAAGCACATGGTTTCTGGCTCCGGAGGCGCTTCCGGAATTGAAGGAGCTGCGTGTCCTCCGCGCCGGATTGGAGCTGGGTGAGCTTCGTAAGGGACGTTTTATGCCCTCTCATGCCCTTGCGCTTTGGCTGAAGGACTATCCGGTAACCGCTGATTACCCTGCCGAAAGCGCGGAAATATCTGCCTATCTGCGCGGTGAAACGCTCCGCGGCACGCAAACGGGATGGACGCTTGTTACCGTCGGCGGAATTTCTCTCGGCTGGGCAAAAGGTGCCGACGGAATTCTGAAAAACCACTATCCGAAAGGACTTCGCCGCTTTTAATTGCATTTGATTTCGGAACGCTTCCGCGTGATACAGTGATGTTTTTCACGCAAGTGATCCATCGGCGAGCTGCTTTTTATCGGCCTCAGCTTTGGGTGGTGCCGCCCTGCTTCCGTGCCGAATTGTGATTTCCTCTTTACAAGGGCTTTCGTTTATGCTATATTTAATATGCCTATATTTGGATTACTGAACTTCTACATATTGGAGATACTCCTAATATGAAAGGGTATTATATATGAAGCAATATATCATTGAGGGCGGAAAGTCCCTGAACGGAGTCGTTACGATCAGCGGTGCAAAAAATGCCGCCGTTGCGATTCTCCCCGCCACCTTACTTGTAAACGGCACCTGCCGTATTGAAAACGTCCCCGACATTTCGGATGTCCGTCTTCTCCTTGAAATTCTCGACGACATGGGTGCGGTCATCCGCCGTCTGAGTCCGAACACCTTGGAAATTGACTGCACGCACGTCCGTGACAGCGAAGCATCGGACGCACTGGTACGCCGTATTCGTGCATCTTATTATCTGATCGGCGCTCAGCTTGGCCGCTTCGGTCATGCAAAGGTTGCCCTTCCCGGCGGCTGTAACTTCGGCGCACGTCCGATCGATCAGCATATTAAAGGCTTTGAAACCATCGGTGCGGAAGTCACGCTGCATAACGGTTTTGTCTGTGCCGTCGCTCCGGAATCCGGCTTGACCGGCGGACGTGTCAACCTTGACGTCGTTTCCGTCGGCGCGACGATGAACATTATGATCGGCGCCGTACTGGCAACCGGCACGACCATTATCGAAAACGCAGCCAAAGAACCGCATATTGTCGATTTGGCAAACTTTTTGAATGCGATGGGTGCAAAGGTTTCCGGTGCCGGTACCGACATCATTAAGATTCGCGGTGTCAAATCGCTGCGCGGCGGCTTCTATTCCATTATCCCCGATCAGATCGAAGCGGGCACCTATATGGCTGCGGTAGCCGCTGCGGGCGGCAACGTTCTGATTCAGAACGTTATTCCGAAGCATATGGATTGTATCAGTGCCAAGCTGCGTGAAATGGGTGTTAAGATCACGGAATATGATGATGCAATTCGTGTTCAGCGCACGGGCGTGCTGCGCCGTGCCAATGTAAAAACACTTCCCTATCCCGGCTTCCCCACGGATATGCAGCCGCAGATCGCGGTCTGCATGGCATTGGCTTCCGGTGTCAGCGTGATTACCGAGAGCATTTATGACACCCGTTTCGGTTACTGCGCCGAGCTGAACCGAATGGGCGCGGCCATTAAGGTCGATACAAAAATCGCCGTGATTACCGGCGTGGAAAAAATGCACGGCTGTACCGTCCATGCCTGTGACCTCCGTGCAGGTGCTGCAATGGTAATTGCCGGTCTTGCCGCCGAGGGCAGAACCGTCATTGAAGAAATCGAATATATTGAACGCGGTTATGAAAACCTGATCGGCAAGCTGGAAGGCATCGGCGCTTCGATCAAACGAATCGAAACACCGCGCGGCCGCAGGGTTCCCGCTGTTGGATAACATTGAATGCACATCCGCTTCGGATGTGCATTTTTTGGAGAATGATTTATGGAATTATTTGTTACGATTTTGGAATTGATCGGCACGGTTGCTTTTGCCGCATCGGGCGCATTGATCGCCATGAAAAAGCACATGGATCTGCTCGGAATTATCGTGTTGGGCGTCATTACCGCCATCGGCGGAGGCATTTTGCGCGATCTGATTCTCGGAATCACACCGCCGCTTGCTTTTCGTGATCCGACTTGTGCGCTCGTTGCCACCGCCACCTCCATTTTGCTGTTTATTCCCTATATTCGCCGCCCGCTGATGCACAGAGAACGGTTATTTGACCTTGTCCTGCTGATTATGGATTCTGTCGGTCTGGGCGTTTTCACCGTTATGGGAATCTGGAACACACTTCTTTTTGATCCGGATCGCAGCATTTTCCTGCTGCTGTTTGTCGGCGTTCTCACCGGTGTCGGCGGCGGTATGCTCCGTGATATCCTTGCCGGTCAAACGCCTTATATCCTGGTAAAGCACATTTACGCCTCCGCCTCTATTGCCGGCGCACTGAGCTGCGCACTTTTATTACGCTTCATTCCCGGTTATCTTGCCTTGCTGATCGGGATTCTGGTTGTTTTGACCATCCGGCTTCTGGCTGCACACTATCGTTGGAATCTGCCGAGTGTAAAAAACGTCTGAGGACATACTGCAAATGCAGTATGTCCTCATCAGGCTGTCAAAAAAGCCCGTAACCGTCAAAATCAGAATGACAAGAGAGCGTATCTGATGCCGAATCAAGGTTTCTTTCTATGTCATCCTGAGCGAAAGCGAAGGATCTTCGCACCTCGGTAGAGAAGGATTCTTCGTCACTGCGCTCCTCAGAATGACATATAAGGAACGATTTTGTTGTAATCCTGCTTGCTTCGCAAGGATTTTGACTTCCATCGCAACTCGCGCCCTACCGTACCTATGTACGCCGACAGGCACCGGCTTCCGGAACTTTTTTAACAGTCTGCCAGCGTGCCGAAAAAGGTTTTTCGACACGCTGCTGAGGACATACTGCAAACGCAGTATGTCCTCATATTTTTATCAAATAATAGAAAAAAATTATTGACAAACGATAATTTTTCGGATAAAATATCCATACCAATCTCTGGGAGGGATATGATGAAAAAAACCTCGGTCATTCTTTGCACGGTTTTTGTAATTTTGTTTTTGGTCGTGCTGGTCGCTCTGCTGGTGCTTGCACCGCCGATCGTGCTCGGTCTGGGGCTGCGTCTGGGCTGGAATGAGCGCAATATCAGCGGACTTCTCTACGCTTTTTATTGCTGCTCCGTGCCTGTGGCTGTTGCTCTCGGAGCGCTATTGCTGCTGCTGCGAAATATCCGCTCCGGATGCCCCTTCTCCAAACGCACCGGTGCTCTGATCGGCGTGATCTCCTGGTGCTGCGCTGCTGTTTCCGTTATCACGCTGGTTGGCAGCTTTTTCTGCTTCCCGTTGATTTTTGTTTCCGTTATCATGGCGTTTATGTTCTTGATTGTTCATGTTGTCCGCCTCTGCTTTCGCGCCGCAACGGAACTCAACGAAGAAAACAGCCTGACGATCTGAGGTGGCATATGATTATTGTAAATCTCGACGTTATGCTGGCGAAACGGAAAATGTCCTCCGGTGAGCTTGCCGAGCGCATTGGCATTACGCCTGCCAATTTATCCATCCTGAAAACGGGAAAGGCCCGTGCAATCCGTTTTTCTACCTTAGAAAGCATCTGTAAAGAACTGTCCTGCCAGCCGGCAGACATTCTGGAATATCGAGAGGAGGAATCATAATGGATCAACCTTATCAGCAAAATCAGCCCGAAGAGGTGTCGAATGTACCTGCAAACATTCCGAACCTATCGTCTGACGCTCCGAATACGCCGCCTGCGAACTCAAATGTTCCGCCGGCTTATCCGCACGCACCAGCCGAAAATCCGTTCGCGTCGCCGGTATTCCAAAATCCGGCTTGCGTTCCACCGGTCACGCGTATCCGGCAAACAGCAACCGGAAGAGATGTGGTTTTTGCCATCCTTTGCGCCGTTTTCTGCATTCTCTGTGCCGATAACTATTTATGGGGCGGCGCAAGTCTGGGCGCAAGTCTGAGCACGGTCTGCCTGCTCCTGACGGGAATCATCTATCTCGGACGCTATGCGCGAAAGGTTCCATTTTACGGTATCATCTGTCTGCTCTTATACCTTGCCTGTGCAGTATCCTTGTCCTTTACCGATGTCGCTGCAACGAAAGTGCTTACGATCCTGACCATGATCCCGCTTTCCGCGGCAGCCATTCTGGAATTTATGGACATTCGCGTCCGTTTAAACGGAGACTTCCGCAATATCGCCGATATTTTCTATACCGTGTTCGTTTTGACCTTTGGAAAAATCGGCAATACCTTCTACGCACTTTTCCACAAGAAGGATTGTGAGGGCAACGTCAGCAAGCGCAGAGCCGGAAGCGTTATTCTGGGTCTGGTTCTCTCCCTGCCCGCTTTGCTTATTATCATCCCGCTGCTGAAATCGTCCGATGCCGCCTTCAGCAACCTGATGGATCAGTTCAGTCCGAAAAACTTTTTCGAATTTATCGGAGCGGGAATCATCGGTCTGATCCTGTTTATTTTAGTATTTGGCCGTATGCTTGCCGTGCCGAATGTCACACGCCAAGCCCCTGACAAGCACAAGGATTCCGGTGCAGAGCCGGCACTGGTCATAACCTTCCTGTCCGTTATTTCGGTCGTTTTTCTGCTGTATCTGTTTTCTCAGCTCTCCTATTTTTTCAGCGCCTTTTCGGGACTTCTTCCCAAAAACTTCACCGTGGCGGAATATGCACGGCGCGGCTTTTTTGAGATGACTGCCGTTTGTGCCATCAATCTGCTGATTATTTTCCTTGCCAACCTGATCTGCCGCAAAAAAGAGGGAAAAGCACCGCTGTCGGTACGGCTTCTTTCCGTATTCTTCTGCGTGTTCTCTCTGGTGCTGGCGGCAACCAGTCTTTCCAAGCTCTTCCTGTATATTCAGAGCTTCGGTATGACGCATCTTCGAATCATCACCTCTGTTTTTGTTGTTTTCCTTGCTGTCATCTTTATTACCGTGCTTTTCCGCCTTTTCTTCAAAAAAATACCCTACATCAAGGTTGCGCTGGCGGCCGCAGCGCTCCTGCTGACAGTAACCGCCTTTGTGAACGTGGACCGCGTGATTGCAAAGTACAACATTGAGGCGTATCTGAGCGGCACACTCGACAGCATTGACATGGATACCCTGCACGATCTGGATTCCAACGCAACTGCACCGTATCTTTTAAAGCTGGTCAACGACAAAAACCGGACGGTCTCTCGAAAGGCGCAAAAACTTCTCACTTGGCAGGCACGCGATCTGTTTGAGATTGAAAACGGTAAGATCGTCGAATCGAAGTCGGAGCTTCGCAGTTGGAATCTTTGCGACGCAAAAGCGGAAAAGCTTCTGGAAGACCATTTTGACGAGTACTATATGCAAAGCCTCTGCGACGATAGCTATTATGGATGGTATCATAACTGATCTATTGTTCGCCTAGCATAAACAGATTCCACACAGAAAGCGGGGAAATTTCCGCTTTCTGTGTGGAATTTTCAATTTCTTCTGTATTTTTTCGAAAGAAAGGGCTTTTTTAATTTTGCTTCTTTCCTTCCTTCGCAGTGCATATACTGTTTCGGACACACAGCGAAGGAGGTCAGGCACATGAGGGATAACATCGAACAAAGAGCCTGTGATTTGGCTGTGTACATTATCGAGAATAAATCCACCGTCCGTGCTGCTGCCGCGCAGTTCGGTGTCAGCAAATCGACGGTACATAAGGATCTGGTCGAGCGTCTGCCGCATTTCAATCGAACACTTTATTTGCAGGTAAAGAACGTTTTGGAAGAAAACAAAGCAGAACGACATATTCGCGGCGGTATGGCTACCAGAAGAAAATACCGCGGAGTATAGACCGAAAATCGCAGCCCGTCAAGTAATCTGACGGGCTGTTTTTTTGCCGTCAAACAGCACAAAAAAGATGCTGTAAAATTGTGCGAAACATAGATTCTTTGAAAACCCTCACATTTTTTGTGATTATCTAAAAATTTTTGTTTATTTCCGGTTGATTATTTTGTCTTGTTGACGTATACTTAACATATACAAGGGCAGGATGCCCGAATTTTACAGGAGGCAAAACAGTAATGAAATACAATCGTACTTATAACTTCTCTGCAGGTCCCGCGACAATGCCTGAAGAGGTGCTGGAAGAGATCCGTGACGAAATGATGAACTACAAGGGTTCCGGTATGTGCGTCATGGAAATGTCCCACCGCTCCAAGGTCTATCAGCAGATCATTGACGAAGCTGAACAGGATATCCGCGATTTGATGAGCATTCCCGACAACTACAAGGTGCTCTTCCTTCAGGGCGGCGCTACCCTGCAGTTCTCCATGATCCCGATGAACCTGATGAAGAACGGTAAGGCCGTCTATATTGAAACCGGTGCATGGTCCAAGAAGGCCATTGCCGAAGCAAAGAAGGTTGGCGAAGTTATCGTCGCTGCCTCCTCCAAGGATAAGAACTACACCTACATTCCCGATTGCTCCGACCTGGATATCCCCGAGGATACGGACTATGTTTACATCTGCGAAAACGAAACCATCCATGGCGTGACCTGGAACAAGCTGCCCAACACCAAGGGTCATGTTCTCGTTTCCGATCAGTCCTCCATGTTCCTTTCCAAGCCCTGCAACGTTTCTGACTACGGTGTCATTTACGGCGGTGTTCAGAAGAACATCGGACCTGCCGGTCTTGCGATTGTTATCATTCGTGAGGATCTCATCCGTGATGATCTGACCGATCTGCCTGTCTATCTGCAGTACAGCACCCATGCGGGCGCCGGCTCCATGTATAACACCCCGAACTGCTGGGCAATTTATGTTTGCGGCAAGGTCTTTAAGTACCTGAAGAAGATCGGCGGTCTGGAAGCGATGGAAAAGATCAACATTGAGAAAGCAAAGATCTTCTATGACTTCCTCGACGAATCCAAGATGTTCGTCGGTACCGTCGTTCCCGAAGATCGCAGCCTGATGAACATTCCGTTCGTCACCGGCGATAAGGATCTGGATGCCGAGGTCATTGCCTACACCAAGGCAGCCGGCTTTGAAAACCTCAAGGGTCATAAGTCCGTCGGCGGTCTGCGCGCCTCCGTTTATAACGCAATGCCGAAGGATGGCGTAATTGCCCTGGTGGAATGCCTGAAGAAATTCGAGGCAGAGCACAAGTAATTCATTCGTTTTCTGTGGGGCGGTTCTTCCGCCCCAGCAGTACGTCATAACAGCTTTAATTACAACAAATCATAAGGAGAGTTTTATTATGCGTATTCTTGTTACCGATGGAATGGACAAATCCGCCATTGCTTCCCTGACGGCAAGCGGCCATGAGGTTGTTGAGCAGTTCTACGAGCCCGATGAGCTCGGTGCCGCTCTGCGCGACTTTGACGCTGTCGTTGTCCGCTCTAAGACCAAGGTTCGTGCCAATCACATCGACGAAGCCAAGGGCGGCAAGCTGAAGCTCATCATTCGCGGCGGTGTCGGCGTTGACAACATCGATGTCAAGTATGCCGAAGCAAACGGCATTAAAGTCATGAATACTCCGCGTGCCTCCTCTCAGTCTGTTGCTGAACTGGCCATGGGTCATATGTTCTCCTGCTCCCGCTATATCTCCATCGCAGGCGCTTCCATGCGTGAAGACAAGTGGGAAAAGAAGGCCTACGGCAAGGGCATCGAGCTGCAGGGCAAAACCCTCGGCATCGTCGGCTTCGGTCGTATCGGTCAGGCTCTGGGCAAGATGGCAAAGGCCATCGGCATGGACGTGATCGCATTTGATATTTTCCACATTCCCGGCATCGAAGAAGAACTCGGCATCCCCTATGTTGAGATGGACGAGCTGCTTGCAAAGTCCGATTTCATCAGTGTCCACGCTCCCGCTGTTGACGGCGGCGCTCTGATCAATGCCGATAACATTGCAAAGATGAAGGACGGCGTTGTCATCATCAACACCTCCCGCGGCACCAACGTCGATGAAGACGCTCTGCTGGCTGCTCTGGAGTCCGGTAAAGTCCGCTCCGCTGGTTTGGACGTCTTTGCAGAAGAGCCCGCAAAGAATCATGCGCTCTATAGCCATCCGATGGTTTCCTGCACACCGCATATCGGCGCTGCAACCGTTGAAGCGCAGAAGCGCATCGGTACCGAAATCGTTTCCATCATCGAAAACTTCGGCAAATAAGGATATGAACCGCCGGAGAGCAAACTTCTCCGGACAATATAAAAGGAGATTTATTTCAACATGAATGCATATGTTCAGAGCGTTATTGAAAACGTTAAGAAGAAGCACGGCAATGAGCCGGAATTCGTGCAGACTGTAGAAGAAGTTCTCTCTTCTATCTCTCCTGTCATCGATGCGCACCCCGAGTATGTCAAGGCTGATCTGCTCAACCGCATCGTTGAGCCCGAAAGAATGTTCACCTTCCGCGTTGTCTGGATGGACGACAAGGGCGAATATCATACCAATCGCGGCTGGCGCTGCCAGTTTAACGGCGCGCTCGGCCCCTACAAGGGCGGCCTGCGGTTCCAGCCGAATGTCTATGAAGGCATTATCAAGTTCCTCGGCTTCGAGCAGATTTTTAAGAACTCCCTGACCGGTCTGCCCATCGGCGGCGGCAAGGGCGGCTCCGACTTCGACCCCAAGGGCAAGTCCG
>JAEDKB010000055.1 GCA_016296045.1 Oscillospiraceae bacterium | reverse complement strand
TGAAAACCGGATTTTCCTTAATGCTCTGCTGCGGCTGCATTGCGCGGACGGGTCAGCGCAAGGGCGACGGCTACCGCAGCAATGCCTCCGGTGAGCTTTGCAACAATGACGGGCAGCAGCATCTGCGAATCGAAGCCTGCCGTAAAGCCCAGATGGTCGCCGAATACAAACGCGGCGCAGACGGCGAAGGCGACATTGACAATCTTTCCGCGATCATCCATATCCTTCATCATTCCGAACATTGGAATGGAATTTGCGAGGCTTGCAAGCATTCCGGCGGCTGCAACATCGTTGATGTGCATGAGATGCCCCAGCTTCATCAGCGGCTTTTTCAGAATTTTTGTCAGAGCCAGCACCAACGGGAACGCGCCTGCCAGCACAAAGCCGATGCCTGCTACGACCTCTACGCCCTCAGAGAGCGGTGCCATGCCGGGGATGACCGTAATCCCGGTCAGCTCTTCAAAGACGGCTGCCGCCAGACCGACGGTAATCACGGCAAGAACTCCTTTGCCAAAGCCGATAAACCCGCGAATCATCCCGCGTTCAAATTTCCACAAGCCGAGGGCGATGAAAAGAGCAAATAATACAATCGGAATCAGATTTCGCAGCAGCATCAAAACGGGGAAGCCTGCGACCAGTCCGCCGAGCAATGCACCGAGGGGAATGGTAATCACGCCGGCCAGAACGCCCTTTGCAAGCGCAGGACGATCCTCGGCACGGATGATGCCCAATGCGACCGGAATCGTAAAAACGACTGTTGCGCCCAGCATGGAGCCGACGATCAGACCGCCGAAGCGTGCGGCATCGGTGGTTTGCGCCAGTTCAAAAGCAAGCGGTGCGCCGCCCATGTCGTTTGCGAGGATTGTTCCTGCGAACATGGCAGGATCTGCGCCGAGAAAGCTGTAGACCGGCACAAGGATCGGCCGCAGCAGCTTTGCCAGCACCGGCGCAAGCGATAGAATACCCAGCATGGAAAGCGCCAGCGCGCCGATGGCAAGAATGCCTTCCTCAAACTGCTTTCCGAGTCCGAAGCGACCCGAGAAAATGCGGTCGAGCGCACCCAATACCATAAAAACGGCCATAATCCAGAGAATGATCTTATCGACCGACATATCCGCTTCCTCCCGATTCATCCAGTATTCCGATGATTGCCGCGTCAACGGGAACGGCTTCCTGCCCAAGTCTTGCGGCGCTGCCGAAGGAGAGAATCACATGTTCACCTTCTCCTGCGCCGACCAGATCGGCGGCAATCAACTCCGTCCCCTCTGAGCGTACACGCAAAAGGATCTGTCCTGTGAGAGCAGGGCATTTTTTTGTTGCCCAGACGGAGCCGGTCACGGTGCCGAGTTTCATGCCTTTCCCTCCAAAATATCCTTGGCAAGCGGAGTCAGTCTGCCCTGAACCGGCAGACCGTCGCGCATTCTCCGCCGTACTTCTTCTGCGGTCAGCAGACGGGTGCCGGGTGCGCCGAGGAAGCGGACACCGAGCTGCTTTAGCTGCCGCTCCGCCGAAAGAAGCCTGCTCCAGAGCACCCGATTTGTCGTGTGTGCATAGCGGCGGTATTCCAGCCCCTCCTCCCAAAGAAGAACGGGAAGACCGGACAGCAGTGCGTCGGCACAGGAATCGTCCGGAAAACGGAGCAATTCGCCGGCGCTCAGTGAGCCGATCACCACCGCCTCGTAGGGCGGCTCGGAAACGTAATTCCATCCAAGGTTAACGTCCGGTGCGTGTCCGATCAAAAGCGCGTTTGGCTTTCGTTCCGACTGCTGCCGCTGCACCTGCGCGACAACCTGTTGTATCAATTCCTCCCGATTCATACAATGATCCCCAGATCACCCTTCTGAAAGCCGCAGGCATTTGCCTCGTCATAGTCCAGATGGGCAAAGGTACAAAAAGAGGGACTGACACGGACGATCACCTGATCGAAGGTGAGCGGACGACCCGTCAGTGTTTTGAGATTCACGCTCTCTCCGTCGGAAAGGCCGTGCAGCGCCGCATCCTCCGGTGTCATATGAATATGGCGCTGCGCGACAATCACGCCGGAATCAAGCCGCAGACTTGCCTCGCCGTTTTGCAGGGTAAGACCGGGCGTGTTTTCCGTGTGACCGCTCAGACGGATCGGCGCACGAATGCCCAGCGTGACACAGTCTGTCAGGGACAGCTCTACCTGACATTCTTTGCGTTCCGGCCCGAGTACGGCAACATGCTCCAGACGGCCTTTTTCCGTCACCAGCGTGACGCGCTCGTTGCAGACAAACTGTCCCGGCTGAGACAGCGGACGTTTTTCGGTCAGCGCATGACCAAACAGCCGGAGCGCGGCCTGCTTTGTTAAGTGGACGTGGCGACCGGAGGCCTCCAGTTCAATAAACAGGCGTTTTTTTATCATTTCGGTCAATTCATCGACAGAAAGACTCATGCGCACTTCTCCTTTTTTATAGCTTTCCGGCCTTGCAGCGAATCATCAGAATCCAGCAAAGACTGGAAAGACGGTTGAGCGCCCGAACAATGTCGGGACGAATACATTTTCCGCAGGAATCCGTAAAGGCGCGGCAGCAGGCAAGCTCCGTCTGCCGCACGACGGTTCGCAGACGGTTTAACTGCAAAACGGTGCGGCCGTCCCTGAAATGCGGCAGGAAATGCGCCTGCCCGTAATACTTTTCGGGATGGTGGCTGTGTTCGCGCAGCTCATCCTCATTCAAGCCGCACAGCGTTGTTTCTTTCACCGGCTCACCCAGCACATCTGCCCGGATCAGCGTGCGGGTAAAGTCCAGCATCTCCTGCAGGGGAGCGCTCAGAGCGTCGTCGCAGATGCTCTGACAGAGCAGAATCTCTGCTTCCAGCGCATCGATCATTCCGCGAAACGCGATTCGCGGATGTGTTTTCGGCACAAGAACGTTCCCGTGCAGATGCGTCAATTCCTCCGGCTTTACACTGAAATCGCCGCCGAACGGGGTCGTATAGGAGACGGCTGCCTGAGGCGTAACGATGCTGATGTTTTCGCTTTTCAGCCAGTCGCGTGCCGATGGGGTGAGCCGATCTCCCTGCGCGAGCGGAAAAACCCGTTTTCCGTTTTGGTTGCGGATGCAGGCACGGACGTTTTCTTCCGTATAGAGCATTTATTCTTTGGGAATATCGCGGCCTCTGGGCAAGATGGCATCCACCTCGGTGTGCGGACGGGGAATGACATGGACAGAGATCAGCTCACCGACTTTTTCCGCGGCGGCAGCGCCGGCATCCGTAGCCGCTTTGACAGCGCCGACATCGCCGCGTACCATGACGGTGACAAGACCGCCGCCGACCTGTTCCTTGCCGACGAGCTGGACGTTCGCAGCCTTTACCATTGCGTCTGCGGCTTCTATCGCGCCGACCAGTCCGCGTGTTTCAATCATTCCGAGTGAGTTCGTGTTCATTGCTGATACCTCCTGAAGTTATTGAATGGATTCTTTTTGCAGACGGCGCAGGATTTCCTGTGCCAGTGATTCAATCAGCGCTGCGTCGGCAGAGACAGCTTCCTGTTTTGCGTCCCATGCGACAGCGCGGATGTTGATTAGATCGAGCGGCCCGATGTTGTTGGAGGAGGAGCTTCCGCCGACAGCACCGCAGCCGAGCGTCAATGCCGGGAAGAGATTGGTGGTCATGCCGACACCTCCGAGGGAGGAGGGCGTGTTGACGAGAAAACGGGACACGGGGATCTCCTGCGCGAAACGGCGAATGACTGCTTCGTCGCTGGCGTGCATGGAGAAGGTGTGCCCCGCGCCTTCGTTGTTCAGAACTTCAACGGCTCGCTTAAGGATGCTGTTTTCATCCGTTTCCACAAACAGGGCAAGGATCGGGCAAAGCTTTTCTCTGGAGTAAGGACGGGTCGGACCTGCCTCCGTCTCACGGGCAATGAGAACGCGGGTGCTTTCCGGAACCGATACTCCGGCGAGCGCTGCAACGGCACAAGCGGTTTTTCCAACGACTTTCGGGTTGATCGTTCCGTCACAGCGCAGCAGCACGGAGGCGATCTTTGCCGCTTCCTGAGTGTTCAGAAAATAGGCACCCTGCTTTTTGAATTCGTCGCGGACACGTTCTTCACAGCATTGCTCAACAATGATGCTCTGCTCCGAGGCGCAGATAGTACCGTTGTCGAAGGTTTTTGAGCGTAAAATATCGGAAACCGCCTTGGGAATGTCTGCGGATTTGTGAATATAGGAAGGGCCGTTTCCAGCGCCGACGCCGATGGCAGGCTTTCCGGAGGAATAGGCGGCGCGCACCATGGCACCTCCGCCTGTTGCGAGGATCAGACGGACATGCTTATGATGCATCAGCTCCTGCACGGCATCCATTGTCGGCGTACTGATGCAGGAAATTGAGCCTTTGGGAGCGCCTGCCGCCTCTGCCGCCTGTGAAACGATTTGGGCGGCCTTGAGCGTGCAGGCGACCGCGTTCGGATGGGGCGAAAAAACGATGGGGTTTCCTGCCTTGAGGGAGATCAAGGCTTTGTAGATCACGGTGGAAGTCGGATTGGTCGAAGGGACAATGCCTGCAATGACACCGACAGGAACGCCGATGTTCCAAATACGCTTTTGGGGATCTTCGTGTATGATGCCGATGGTTTTCATGTCCTTAACCGCCTGCCATACACGCTCCGAGGCAAAGCGGTTTTTTGCTTCCTTGTCCGCAGGGTTGCCGAAGCCGGTTTCCTCTGCGGCGAGTTTCCCAAGCTCGGCGGCGTGCTCGCTGCCTGCTTCACAGATCGCCCGTGCGATGCGGTCAATTTTTGCTTGGTCAAAATGTTTTAACGCCTGAAATGCCTGCTGTGCCTGTTCAATCAGATTTCTTGTCTCCTGACGCGAGCGCAGATCCTTATCAAATTCCATAGCTGCCTCCTGTGTAGATGGGATTTGCCGCAACGGCGCAGACGGCCTCGGCAAAGGCGTCGCAGGCGGCACGGCAGGCGGACTGACTTCCGGTCAGAAGTCCGCCCGCAAAATTGGTTTCGCTGGGTGGCGCGAACAGCTCCTTCAGCTCTACGTCGGAGGCTTTGAGCGCTGCGTCCAGACCGACCGTTGCCTCCACCGGCGGCGCAATCAGATAGGCCAGCGGTTGACCGAGCGGAATATGAGCCAATTCGGAAAGATAGCTGCCGGTTCTTGCAATGCTGTGCGCGAGGTAGACGATATCACCCTCGTCATTTGCGGTGCGAAACCCGATGCTGCGGAGTGTTTCTTCCGCGGCACGCAGTCCGCTTCGCACCTCCGAAGGATTGGCGCCTCCGAGAATCCCGATGACCTCGCCGGCCAGCTTTGTCGATGCGTTTGCAGCGCCGGCATACAGGCTGCGGCCGTAGACAACGCGAACGTTGGCTGCTTTGGTTGCTTCATCCAGCGCAATATACGTCGCGTCGTCGCAGTCCGTGGAGATCAGACCGATAGAACGCACCGTGTCCGGAAAGCCATACGCCCTGCACAGACCGGGCATGGCGTTGGCAATGAGCTGCACGGAAAGCACCTGAACCGGAATCAGATCACCCTTCATATTGCCATCTCCCGTGCAAGATCAATACCGGAAGCCTTGCGCTTGAGCATCTGGTCAATCAACGAAGCGATATGCGCGCCCGCTTCCACGGGAGCGACTCCCTGTGCATGGATGTTGGATACAACGGTGCGTTTCGATTCGGAAATGCCGCGATGCGGCTTGTAGGTCAGATAGGCCGACATGGATTCGCTTGTAACCAGACCCGGCCGCTCTCCGACCAGCATACAGACCAGATCGCATCCCGTCAGATCACCGATATGATCCGAAGCGCCGACGCGGCAGAATTTGACATACAGGGTCTTTCCAAGCTCGATGCCGTAGGTTTTCAGTCCCTGCCGTATGGCGGCGGCGCAGTCAGGAGCGTTTGCGGTGATGGCGGCAGAGGAAAGTCCGTCACCGATGACAAGCAATACCTTCTGATGTTCAAAGACCTTGCGGATGACAGCCTGGTTGGTTTCGTCAAACCGTCTGCCCAGATCCGGACGGGTCAGATACTCATCCTTGTCCTTGCACTGTGTTTGGACGGGAACGTAGTCGTGCGCCTTTGCAAATTCGTCCGGCACCATGGAAAACACGCTGTCCTGTGCGGCGGCATGGTCGGCACGGAAGCGCAGAAGTGTCGCGGTCTTGTAGCGCGATCCGGCTTTGCCGACACCCAGACGGGCAGGTGTCTTGCGCTTCAGAGCCTGAAATGCGGCGGCATTGTGCGGCTCGGAAACCAGATATTGTGTCCGCAGATCCACAGCGGTAATATCCTCCAGCACCCCATCATCGTGAAGCTCCGTGGGCTTGTAAGCACCGGATTTCACAGCCGGTTCCGGCGGCGCGTCTTTTCCCATTTCACGCAGCATCTGCGCTACCAGCGTTTTCAGTTCATCCTTGTTCATGCCGCACCTCCTTACAGAAAGACGGAGCCGTCGCCTGCTTTTGCGGTCAGACGGCCGTTTTCAACAAATCCCATTTTTTCAAGCCATCGCTGAAACGGCGCAATGGCAGTCAGACCGAACAGCTCCCGAAGTGTTGCCGTTTCACGGAAGCCGGTGGTCTGATAGTTGAGCATGACATCATCGCCGTGAGGAATTCCCATAAAGTAATTACATCCGGCGGCGGTCAGGAGCGTCGCCAGATTTTCAATGTCGTTCTGATCCGCCTTCATATGGTTCGTATAGCAGGCATCGCAGCCCATGGGAATTCCCGTCAGCTTGCCCATAAAATGATCTTCCAGACCGGCGCGGATGACCTGACGCGCATCATAAAGATATTCCGGGCCGATAAAACCGACGACGGTGTTGACCAAAAACGGCTGAAAACGTTTGGCAAAGCCGTAGCAGCGAGCCTCCATGGTTACCTGATCGCTGTCAAAATGCGCCTCCGAGGAAAGCTCGGAGCCCTGACCGGTTTCAAAATAGAGCACATTCGGACCTTCTGCCGTTCCCTGTGTCAATGCAAGCTGCCGAGCCTGTTCAATGGTTTTGGCGTCAAAACCGAAAGCGGCGTTGCCCTTTTCCGAGCCTGCGATGGACTGGAAGATCAGATCGGCAGGTGCGCCGGCTTCTATGGCGCGCATCTGTGTTGTGACATGCGCCAGCACACACGTCTGCGTCGGAATCTGATATTTTTGCTTGATCTCTTCAAAACGTGTCAGAATCTGCTTTGCGCTTTCCGCGGTGTCACCGGCCGGATTCAGACCGATCACCGCATCTCCCGCGCCGAAGCTCAAGCCCTCCAGTACGGAGGCAACGATGCCGTCAATGTCGTCTGTGGGGTGGTTCGGCTGCAAGCGGCACGAAAGCGTGCCGGGCAGACCGATGGTCGTGTTGCAATGTGCGCTGACCGGCATTTTCTTTGCGGCGGTGATCAGATCGAGATTGCTCATGAGCTTACAGACTGCCGCTACCATCTCCGAGGTCAGTCCGCGCCGCAGCCGTGCAATGTCGGCGCTGCCGGTGGTTTCCGCCAGCAGCCATTCACGAAGATCGGAAACCGTCCAGCGTCGGATCTCTTCATAAATTCTTTCGTTTACATCATCCTGAATGATTCTTGTGACTTCGTCCTCCTCGTAGGGAACCACCGGATACTCCCGAAGATCCTGTAACTGAAGCTGGGCGAGCACCACCTTGGCCGCAACACGCTCCTCCGCGTTCTGAGCAGCCACGCCCGCCAGCTTGTCGCCGGATTTTTCCTCATTTGCCTTGGCAAGCACATCCTTAATGTCCCGAAAGGCGTAGGTTTTGCCGAATAACAGTGTTTTGAGCTTCAAACAATCAACTCCCAAATGTAGAATTTAAACATAGGGCGGCGCGGGCTTTAACCGAGCGCGAGTGTTTTAATCACGACCGGAAGCACCTGTCCGCCGGCAACGGGTGAGCCGATATCCAGATAGCTGCCCTCTGAAAGCGAGATGCCGTCAAGACACAGCAGCGGCGTTTTCGGCAGAAGCGCAGCCAATGCCTGCCCCAGAGCTTTGCCCATGTCCTCGCGCAGTGCAAGCAGCAGAGGCTGATCCGGTTCTTCGGAAATGCCGTCTGCGATTCCGTCGGCAAGTTTACATAACTCCGAAAATTTCGGACTGTGCGAACCGGTCATGCCGAGCACGAACGGCTCATGCTCCGTGCGGTAGATCGCTGCGCGGCTGCGGATAATTCTGCCGAGCGCGGCAGGCTCCAATGCTTCCTCTTCCGTTGTGATCTGCGCAACAGGGAGGTTTTTCATCGGGAAGCAGATGTTCCGGTAAAAGATCGTGCTGCCCGATAATTCGGTCGTATGGGTTCCGGCGCCGATCACGGTGGCGCGGATGGTTTCCGCAGCCTGCAAAAACCGTTCTTTGCAGAGAAAGGAGCGGCAGAGCGCTTCGCCGAGAAGCACACCGAGATCACCGTAGGCGAAGGGGTCTTCCGGACGGTTTCGGATCAGATCGGCCACACCGCCGGAAAAGGTCAGAAGCGGCGTTCCGGAAATACGGATCGCCTTGTCCGTGATAAAGTCAGCAGGGGAAAAGCCTGTTTCCCTGCCGTTTACAACCCATTCCAGAACGGAAACCAGCAGAGAAATCACCGGCTGCAGCTCCCGCACGCGCAGCTTTTGTCCGACAGGGAAATCAAAATACGGTTTCAGAACAGGGGAAAGGTAGGTGAGCGTGCCCTCCGGCGAAAATTTCATCAGTCGTCCGCCGACGTTCAGACAGCCCGTGTCCACCAGCCTGCCGCAGTCAAACAGCGCAAGGTTGGTGGTGCCGCCGCCGATGTCAAAGTTCAAAACCGCGCATTGATGCCTTCGGGCAGAGCTCTGC
>JAEDKB010000054.1 GCA_016296045.1 Oscillospiraceae bacterium | reverse complement strand
AGATCCGCCTCGGAAGCAAATCCAATCTGCATATTTACGGCAGCGTCGATTCCATCTCTATCGGCAGCGGCTGCTCGGTCACGTTGGAAAAGGACATGGACAGCATCGAAATCACCTCCGACAACGTTCATCTGACCCTGAACTGCCGCGTTGAAAAGGTCTCCGCAGAAGGTCGGAACATCACAATCGACGGCAGCGGCAGCATCGGTGAGCTGTCCTACTACAGCAGCACCACCTATTCTATCGCCTGCGACAGCACCGTTGATCTTTGGGAAAAGGAATTCGGACGCGACTACGCAGAGGCGCTCTCCACTGTCAAAACGCTGAAAATCCCCTGCATCGCGCAGCGCGATACCAGCCTCTATCAAAACAGCGGCGGTTCGGGCTATATCGGCACCATCGCCAAAGGCTCCGTTGTCTATAACGAAAACTGGCCGAGCGGCCCTTATATGCGCGTTACGACCTCGACCGGTCAGCGGGGCTGGGTCAACCGCTATCACTTCTTCATCGACGCTGACAATATGAGCTTTGACGGTACATATGACTACTCCGAAGGCACAAAGTCCGGCTTTGTCAATCTCATGGGCTACAGCAGTCAGACGAATTATCTGATCTGGATCAGCCGTTATACGCAAAAGGTCATCATCTACACCGGCTACAAGGGGAACTGGACGGTTCTGAAAACCTTCCCGTGCGCCACCGGCTCTGCCTATACCCCCACACCGGAGGGCATCTACGACATCTATGCAAAAACATGGATGTGGGATTTCAACGCCTACATGGTAACCAATGTTTCCCTGTTCTACGGCGGCATGGCGTTCCATTCCTATCTGCTCAACTATAACGGCTCGGATTATAACAGCTCGTTGGGCAGACCGATGTCTCACGGCTGCATCCGCATGAAGCCGGACGACGCCGCATTTATCTATAACTCCATTCCGATGCACACCACCGTTGTGGTCTACTGACACAATTTCCGATAACCGCTTTGTCCCCTTTTTGTCATCCTGAGCGAAAGCGAAGGATCCTCGCACTTTCGATAGAAAAAGATTCTTCGTCACTACGTTCCTCAGAATGACAATAAGGCGGCTGAACGGAAAAGATTTTTCCGTCGCCGCGCTCCCTCAGAATGGCACTTCTGAAAGCACCTTGTCACATTACAGCCGCAGCAGGATCGCTCTGATCCTGCTGCGGCTATTGCATTTTTCGGGGTTTTGTGATATTGTATAGGTCGAAATCAGCCAAAGGAGGTGGAAAGATGCGTTATATCCGACGAATCGTATTGGCTTTGCTCTGCGTTTTTCTTCTGACCTGCGCCGTCAGCGCGGTAGACAACGAAATACGCTCCGTGACCACGGAAATCAGCGTAGATGAAAACGGACGCTGTAATGTAACCACGACCGCACAGGTGCATTTCACCTCTTCTCCGACCACGTTTTCTTTCCCCCTGAACACTTCCGCCGGCAGCATCTCCGCCTCCGGCGCAGACTATAAAATTTCTACCAAAAACGGTGTGGCTTACGCTGTTTTCTCCGACGCTTCCGGTTTCTCCGGCGACCACACCTTTACCTGCTCGTATACGCTGCCCTGTGCAGCTACCAAAATTGAGGGCGAGGAGGAAGATGAATTCCTCCAGCAATTTCTTCTCAACGTCATTGACGGCGGCTGGGAATACTCCATTTTGAAATATTCCCTGCGAATGACCTTCCCCGTCGATGTGCCCGTGCAGCCGACATGGAACAGCGCTTTTCACGGCGATATCATCGACAATTCGCTGACAATCAAGGTTTCCGGCAAGATGCTCACGGTCAACTCCGTCCAAACGCTCATCGACCACGAAACGCTGGAAATGAGCCTTCTCTTTCCGGATAACACCTTTACCATCATAAACCAAGCCGGCCGTACCATGTCCGTCACCCAGATCGCGTTTTTTGTCCTGCTGGCTGCCGCGATCGTCTACTGGTTTATCTTCCTGCGCGGAAAGCTGCTGTTGCTGGCAGCGAAACGTCCGCTTCCCGGCAACGACGCAACCGCCGGCGAAATTCCCTGTCAGCTTTTTGGAGAAAAGCCCGATATCGCGGCAATGCTGGCACATTGGGGCAATCTCGGCTACCTGACCGTTCATCGCAGCCGCAACGGACGCATTCTCCTTCGCAAGCAGATGGATATGGGCAATGAGCGCTCTGCCGCAGAATGCAGACTGTTTCAGGCGATCTTCCGCAGCGGCTCTTCCTGTGACGCTTTGGGCAAACGCTTCCGCGCCGTCTGCCGCACCAATTCGGAAGCCATCCGCAAATCATGGCTGCATCGGATTTTCCGCAAAAAAGCCGGAAGTCCGTATCTTCTGCGCGCCATCGTTCTTTTCGCGGCATTCTTTCTCTCCATGGCAACCTTTGACCAGTTGCTGCCTGCCAACACCCTGCGCTGGTTCCTGCTGCCCCTGACGAGTGTTTTGGGTGTGCTGCTGTGCGCCGTTGTTCAATTTGCCGTTGACGCGATCTACCGCCGCCACCGTCTGCTGCGTCTGATCTGCGGATTGATCTCCCTCACGCTTTTGATTGTCTTTTCCGCCATCGGGCAGACGCTTGCGTTGATGATCGTGAATCTTTTGATGCAGCTTCTGAGTGTCCTTCTGACCCAGTTCGGCGGCAGACGCACCAAAGCAGGCGAAGAGTATGTCCGTCAGATCATCGGTCTGCGCCGCTATCTGTACAAAATGGATCCGGAGGACGCTTTGCAGATCGTACATAACGACAGTCAGTATTTTTATCGGATGCTTCCCTATGCCGAATGCCTCGGCATCGGAAAACACTTCTGCAAGCACTTTGCCCGCTGGAAGATTGAGCCCTGTGCGTGGCTGACGGACGCCGCCTTTACGCCGAAATCTCCTACGGAGTTTTTGGCGCTGTATGAAAATCTGATGAATTCGATCCGCAATGAGCCGAACAGCATTGTTTCCGGTCTGCAAACGGTGACCGGACGCGGATGATATTAAAAAAGGAGAACCCCGAATGGAAGAATATCGGTTTTTTGCCCTGCTGTCGCGTATGCGCTATATCACGCGATGGGGATTGATGCGAAACACTTTTTCCGAGAATGTGCAGGAGCACAGCCATCAGGTTGCTGTTCTGGCGCATGCGCTTGCGCTGATCCGGCGCGACATTCTCGGTCTGCAGGCCGATCCGGAACGCTGTGCGACTGCCGCCCTGTTCCACGATGCTTCGGAAATTCTCACGGGCGACCTTCCCACGCCGATCAAATACTATAATCCCGATATCAAGCAGGCCTATAAGCAGGTCGAACGCATCAGCGGCGATAAGCTGCTGGAAATGCTGCCGGAGCAGCTCCGTCCGAGCTATGCGCCGCTTGTGCATGAGGATGACCCGTCCGTGCTGGATATTGTCAAAGCGGCCGACAAGCTTTCGGCACACATCAAATGCATGGAAGAGCTGAAAGCCGGCAATCAGGAGTTTGAATCCGCCGCGAAACAGACGCGCAAGGCGCTGGAAAAGATGCACCTGCCGGAGCTGGAGTGGTTTATGGCGCACTGTCTGTCTCCGTTTTCCAAAAATCTCGACGAATTGGAATAAAAAAACTTTCTCTTCTCCGGTCGGGTATCACCAAAAGAATCCACACAAAAGGCGGGAAAACCGCCCATTTTGTGTGGATTCTTTTTGCGCTTTTTCTCTTCAATGTCAGCGAATCGCCGCGTCATACAGGGTGTTTTTCGGAAAGCCCGTTTCCTGCGAAACCTGACGCACGGCATCCTTTTTGCTGCTGCCGCCGCCCATCAGGGTGCGCACACGCTCCAGCGCCTGCTCCAGCGTAACGCCGATTTCCTCCCTTTCCGCCGCACCCTCGACAATCAGAACATATTCGCCGCGTGGGGTGTGCTCGGCATAGTAATCCGCTGCCTGTCCCAGCGTCATACGCAGCACCTCCTCGTGAAGCTTGGTCAGCTCACGGCAGAAGGAAACTCTTCGCTCCGAACCAAAGGCTTTCAGAAGATCCTGCACCGTTGCCGTCAGCTTGTGCGGCGCTTCGTAGAAGATCATCGTCCTCGTTTCCTTTTCCAGCGATTTCAGGTGTGCGGCGCGGTTCTTTTTTGTTGTCGAGAGAAAGCCCTCAAAGGTAAACCGTCCGGTCGGAAGTCCGGAAATGCTCAGCGCGGTGATCGCCGCACACGGACCGGGAATCGCCGTAACAAGCACTCCGTTTTCCGCGCACAGCCGCACCAGATCCTCTCCGGGGTCGGAGATGGCCGGAGAGCCGGCATCGGACACCTGCGCACAGTTTTCTCCGGCGAGAATCCGCTCCAGAATTTTTTTGCCGCTGAATTCCTTATTGTGCTCATAGTAGCTGACCAGCGGTTTTTTGATTCCCAAGTGATTCAAAAGCTTCAAGGTCACGCGGGTATCCTCTGCGGCAATAAAGTCTGCCTGTGCAAGCGCCTGCGCACAACGCGGGGAAATGTCGGACAGATTGCCGATCGGTGTGGGAACCAGTGTCAGCGTTCCGCTCATAATGCTTCACCTCTGTGATAGGCGGCGCGATACAGCTCGGTTTCCGCGCCGTCGGGAGTAAATTCAATCAAATCGGGAAGATAGGTCAGGCCGGGTCTGCCGCCGCGCCGCGCTTCCACCAAAACCAGGCAGACGGGGGCTTGCTCCGTGTGGCGGACAAAGCGAATCCGCTTCGGCTCCAGCCCGTTTTCGCGCAGCGCGCAGAAGATATCACACAGCCGCTCCGGACGGTGCACCAGCGCAAACCGTCCGCCGGTGGGCAGAAGATAGGCCGCCGCCGCACAAAGCGCCTCCAGCGGCAGCGTTTCCTCACTGCGCGCCATGGCGTGCTGCTTGCTGCGTTTTCCGCTGCCTGCCGGAAAATAGGGCGGATTGGAAATCACGCAGTCAAAGCTGTTTGCTTCCAGCAGACTCCGAATCTCACGCACATCGCCATGCACTGAGGCCATTCTGTCCTGCAAAGCGTTTTGTCGGATATTCAAAAGCGCCAAACGATGCGCCTTTTCATCCAGCTCCACACCTGTTACGCGGCAGTCCGGCAAATCCGCGCACAGCAGCAGTCCAAGCGTTCCGCAGCCGGAACCGAGATCTGCGATCCTTGCCCTCGGAGGCACCGAAATAAACTGTGCCAGAAGCACGGAATCCGTTCCCAGACGAAAGCCGTCCTCGCCTTGCTCCATCGATATGCCGTTCCAAAGTGCTTCTGTCATACTTCCCCCATCAAAAATCGTTTAACCGAAAACAACCGGCCTGCACATCGGTACAGGCCGGTTATTCTTCTTTTTACTGCTGCTCAATCGCTTCGAGCGGGCAGGCTGCAGCGCAGGAGCCGCATTCGACGCACTGATCCGCATCAATAACGTACTTGTCGTCGCCCTCGGAAATGATGCCGAGCGGGCAGCTATCAGCACAGCTTCCGCACTTTGCGCAAGCGTCAGTGATAAAATATGCCATGATTTTGCCTCCTGTAAGTATGGATTGTATCATCATTCTATCACGTTTTTCAAAAAAAGCAAATGGTAAAACACAGAAACATCGATTTTTTTCGCAGGTATGATTTTTTGTCCATACGGCTACACTTTCCCGTGGAGGAGATCGGCTTGAAAAAAAAGAGTGAGCAGACGATATGCGTTTTTCGTTCGGCGTGGGCGGTGGCGTGCACGATGGGGCACAGCTATGTCGGCACGGAGCATCTGCTGATCGGCATTGCCATGACGCAGTGCTCTGCCCGAAAGCAGTTAGAGCGGCAGGGTCTGAGCGCTCAGGAGCTCTTCGGACATCTGCTGCGGCAGCGCGGCCGCGGAAGCGTCTGTAAATATCTGGCGCAGGGGCTGTCCGAACGGGCAAGACGCTGTATTTTACTGGCGGCAAATGAGGAACGTCCCGTTCAGCCGGAGGGTCTTTTGCGCGCCATGCTGCGCGACGGCGAAAACGGCGCAAGCACATTGCTTGCCGGATGTCGGATCGATGCCGATCTTCTGTTTACCAATCTCTACGAGGGTCAAAGCGCCCGAAAGGAGCAAACCATGCAAAATTCCAGACTGTTGGATCAATTCGGCGTGGATCTGGTGGCAACTGCGTCCTCTGCCGGACGCATTATCGGACGGCAGAAGGAAATTGAAACCGTGCTGAGGATCCTGTCGCGCAAGCAGAAAAACAATCCCGCGCTCATCGGTCAGCCGGGTGTCGGCAAAACCGCCGTTGTGGAGGGTGTGGCGCAGGCAATCGCTGCCGGTGCCGTTCCGGATTGTCTGCGCGACAAGCATCTTTATATGTTGGATATTGCAAGCCTGATCGCCGGAACAAAATACCGTGGTGAGTTCGAAGAACGCATTCGGGACATTCTGATCGAGGTGCGCCGTGCCGGAAATATCATTCTCTTCATCGACGAAATGCACACGATGGTCGGAGCGGGTGCCGCAGAGGGCGCGATTGACGCGGCGAATCTGCTCAAGCCGGCACTCGGCCGCGGCGAATTGCAGCTCATCGGAGCCACAACGCTGACGGAATACCGCAAGCATATTGAAAAAGATGCCGCGCTGGAACGTCGTTTTCGTGCCGTGCAGGTGGCAGAGCCGTCAAAGGCAGAAGCGCGGGAAATTCTCGAGGGTCTGCGCTCTATGCTGGAAGCGCATCATCATCTGCCCATCAGCGACAGCGCCATCGATGCCGCAATCGAGCTGTCGTGCCGCTATCTGACGGACAAGTATCTGCCGGACAAAGCGCTGGATCTTCTGGACGAGGGCGCCGCCTGCGCTGCCATGCGCCGCAATCTGCTCTGTCCGCCGGATACGGCGCGGGAGCTGGAAAATGCGCTGCACGAGGCAGTTCGTGACGGACGGTATGAGCAGGCAGCCAAGCTGCGTGACGATTTAAGCCGTCTCAATCGTGCCCCTGCCTGCCTGCAAACGGTCGATGCCTCCGATATTATGGCGGTGGTTTCCAGCCGCACGGGAATTCCGCTCGGCACCATTTCGCGTTCGGAAAAGCAGCAGCTTCTGCAGCTGGAGACAACGCTCTGCAAGCGCATCGTCGGTCAGGACAGCGCCGTGCGCGCCGTTGCCGAAGCGGTGCGGCGGGGACGCTCCGGTCTGTCTGAGGGAAAACGCCCAATCGCCGCGATGCTGTTTACCGGTCCGACCGGCGTGGGAAAAACAGAGCTTTGCAAGGCGCTGGCTGAGGCGGTTTACGGCGACGAAAAAAGCCTGATCCGCATTGATATGTCGGAATATATGGAAAAATTCTCTGTTTCGCGGTTGATCGGCGCTCCTCCGGGCTACGTCGGCCACGGGGAGGGCGGACAGCTTTCCGAGCAGGTACGGCGCAAGCCGTATTCCCTTGTCCTTCTGGACGAGCTGGAAAAGGCGCATCCGGATATCTGCGGACTGCTGCTGCAAATTCTGGAGGACGGAATTCTGACCGACTCCGAAGGTCGTCAGATCGATTTTCGGAACACCCTGCTTGTGATGACCTCCAATTTGGGCAGCGCGTCTGCAAAGCGCGGCGCTCTGGGCTTTGAGGCCTCCTTGGAGGATTTACACCTCCAAACGCTGCGCGAGCATTTTTCGCCCGAGCTGCTCGGACGCATCGACTGCATTGCCGTATTCCGTCCCCTTGGCCAGCCGGAATTGGAAAAAATCGCAAAAATGCAGCTTTCCTCTCTGCAGGAACGCGGAGAAAAGCTGCATTTGAAACTGACCTATGCGCCGGAGGTCGCCGCCTGCCTTGCAAAAAAATGCCTTGGCAAGGGCAGCGGCGCACGGACTTTGCGGCATTTGCTGCACAAAGAGCTGGAAGCGCCTTTGGCAGCGCGCCTGCTGTCGGAAAGCCGGGAGCTGTCCGTCAGCGTACAGGTAAAAGACGGCAATCTTCTGCTTTCCTGACGAAAAAAGCGTCAGGATGCAAAGATGGCATAGATGAGCACGATTGCGCCGAGAGCGATTCGATACCAGCCGAACGCGGAGAAGTCATGCTTTTTGATATAGCCGATCAAGAACTTGATGGCGATTACGGAAACCACGAATGCGACCGCCATACCCAGCAGCAAAACGCCGAGCTGAGTTCCGGTAAAGCCGAAGCCGAATTTGACGATTTTCAGCAAGGATGCACCGAACATGACCGGAATGGCAAGGAAGAAGGTGTATTCCGCAGCCACTCCGCGTGAAGCGCCGATCAAAATTCCGCCCAGAATGGTCGCACCGGAACGAGAAGTGCCCGGAACCAGCGAAAGCACCTGAAAAACACCGATCAGCGCGGCATCCTTCCACGTCAGCTCTGCCAGCGTGTTGATTCGCGGCTTGCGGCGCTTGTTGAAGCGCTCAATAAAGAGGAACGCGACACCGTAGAGAATCAGCATCAGCGCTACGACCACGGGGGTGTAGAGGTGTTCGTCCATCCAGTCGTCAAGCGGCAGACCGATGATGATTGCCGGCAGACAGGAAACCGCGATCTTCAGCCACATGACAATCTTATCCATCCAGCAGTAGTTATCGCAGAAATTCTGAACGCCGCCGATTGCCTTGTTGCTGCTGTGCTCTGCAAACCACGAACGATGCGGACGCAGACGCTTGGTATGGAACGGCCAAAGTTTTTTGAAATACAGCACGACGACCGCCAGAATAGCGCCAAGCTGGATGACAACGGTGAACATTTCCATGAATTCTTCGGTCATGACGCTGTTCTTCGTCACCCAAAGATTATCCACAAGGATCATATGTCCGGTGCTGCTGATCGGAAGCCATTCCGTAATGCCCTCCACGATGCCGAGAACCAGCACCTTCAGCCAATCAAGTAAACTCATAGCAAGACCTCTTTTCG
>JAEDKB010000053.1 GCA_016296045.1 Oscillospiraceae bacterium | reverse complement strand
TCAAGAACTGCATGAGACGGCTTTTGTGGCTTTTGCCGCAAAAGGGCAACGCGAACAGCGGTGCCTTCTTAATAAAAACCAAAGGTTTTTATTAAGAATTCGTATTAAAAATCGGTATCGCCGAGACGCAGCGGCTGCCCCGGATACTGATACGCAGGTGCCAGTTCGGAGCCGAAAATGCCGGCGGCACGACGGTAAAGAGCATTCCACGTTTCCGGTCCGACGATTCCATCGGGAGTTAAGCCGGAAAATTTTTGAAAAGCGATCACAGCGTCCTGCGTTGCAGGACCGAAAATACCGTCCCGGTTGATTTCCGGAATGGAAGGAACATACTCTGCAACAATCTGAAGAAGATATTGAAGCTGGCTTACCTTTTGACCGCTGCTTCCTTGCTGAAGATTTGTCGGGAGCTGCCAGTTAATGGAATAAAACGTCTGACCAAGCGACTCCAGCTCGGAAAGCCTGTTTACTCCGACATAGAGCCGCACCATTTGATACCAAGTTGCCCTTCCGACGATCCCGTCGGGAGTCAGATCAAAAATTCGCTGAAATGCCATAACGGAGTCTTCCGTTTGCGACCCGAAAATTCCATCGACGGGATTGATTCTGTGAATTGCCGGATAGAATTGCGCAATGCGGTTCAGCATGACCTGCATTTGGACAACGCTTGGCCCCTGCGAGCCACGGCGCAGCGGCGTGCCGGGATAGGAGGGGGTGATACCTCGAATCGGGGCATTGTTCACGATTTCAATATTGTTGCCGTAATAGCGGCGCAGAATCTGGGTGGAGCTGAGACCCTGCTGTGCAAGAGACTGAGATCCCCATTGACTTAATCCATCGCAGGTCACGGTTGTTCCGTTGCAAAACTTTGCGGCAAGCGGTTCAACAAAACCCTGACGGCGCAGATAGTCATTAAACAGATTATCCACCAGACGTGAGATGGAGCCGAAATAATTTCGACCGTTGATAAACTTCTGATCGATTGCCGTCGATGAGGTAATGTCGAAATCATATCCCTGACTTCTGTAGAATTCCGTATAGACACGGTTGAGCGCAAAAGATACAATCGCGAGAATGTTCGCCGTCAACGCGCTGTCATCCCAAGTCGGGTAAACTTCGCTGGAGGCGACGTTCTTCACATAGTCAATAAACGGAACCGTTACATTCGCGGCATTGGAATCAGGAGAACCAAGATGTACCGTAATTTCTTCGGGAATGTATGGAATGACGGTCGGCATATTTAAAGCTCCTGCTTGGTGATGTCAATGATTTCCGTCATATTCCAGGCTTCCGGCTGAACGCTGATCGGCAGCAGGTCCACATTTTGCTGCGTCAGGATGCCGGGAAAGAGCTGAACATTCTCGATCAGTACACGTTCATAGTCCGGATGATCGACTAAAACATTGACTATAGCAAACGGGTTGTTGGTTCCGGGGGACAGGCTTCCGCTCAGTTCCGGTGTGTCAACTCTGACGGGAGTGATCTTACCGCTCTCATCCGTAATTCTGCTGGCCAGCAGTCGTGAGCCGTTTTTTGTTTCCTGCGTAATGGTAACGGCTGCGCCTGCAATTGGCAGTTGTGCATCTGATGTATATACTCTGACGGTTAATAATCCGGTTGCTGGCATAAAACACCTCCTGTCAGATATTCTATGACGGAGCACGGGGAAAGGTGACAGGGAGAAGTAAGGATGCCGAAATCACGGCATCCTTACTTATCAAGAAATTGTGTTACAGAAACTCCTTCATTTGGTCGATATTTGCTTGCTCGGTTTGCAGAAGCCTGCGCGAAAGTGTTGCAACCTTCGGCTCCAGCATACCCATTGTTCGAATATTGTTCAGACTTTTTATCATTCCGCGCGTGTTGCCCTGAAGCATCATTTCCGCAATTTTCGCGGTCGGATCTGCGCTTGCCCGAACACGCAAAACGGAGGAAACCGCACTGCCGTATTTTGTAAAAGGGTTGATGTCCCTGACTTTTCCGCCGCGCTCATTGAGCAGCCGATCCGCTTCCTCAAAGATCTCCTCATATTCCTTGTGCTGCTCACGCAGCGCATTGCGGAATTTGCGGTTGACTGTTTCATCCAATACAACTTCGATTCCGTAACAGCCCATCTGCGTGGTTCTCCGAATCGAATTCAGCATGGATATTTCATTGCCCATGAAAATCACCTCAGGACTATCATGCCATCCAGACAATTAAAATATACGATAAAAAATGCAGTGCCATTTTTTACGGCACTGCATCTTTATTTACTTGCGGTTCTGGTTGTTCTGATTGTTTTCGTTGCGATTCTGATTGTTGTTCTGATTGTTCTGATTTCTCTGATTGTTCTGGTTCTGGTTGTTGTTCTGGTTACGGTTTTCCATTTGAAAATCCTCCGATATTCTTTTTGCGGTTTTCCGCACGTTTAGTATGCCCTCATACAAGCGATTTATCCGCCGATTTGCGGGCGCGGCAAGCGAAGCAGCGCTTCGTTTGAATTAATATTGCGCAAACGGCAGCGTACATGGCAACGCGGAATGTGCCGAAAGCGGCAGATTCGCTGTTGTCGAATGTTTGTATATTTTCAATTTTACATTTCAAATTTTTGCAAAAAAATTTTGTTCAACCTGCCAATATTTTTTAGGATATTATGTTCAATTTATACAAAAATAACGAGAAATTACATTTCGCAATTGACAATTTTGCTGATGATTAGTATGATGGTTTCATAATGGGGTGGAAGTTGGCAATGCTCTTTTTCTGCTTGAGAAGGAGAAGCGCCTGTCAGTGCTTTCCTCCATAAAAAGGTACATATCCGTACCGGAAAAAAGGAAGGGTTATTATGGGCATTTTGATCTATATCGTGCTCGCAGTCATTGTCCTTGCCCTTTGCTATGTTGCTTTCAATTACTTCCACGTCCGTGCGATGAAGGAAGGAACGGAAGAAATGGCAGAAATGGCGGGAATTATTCGCAGCGGCGCCTCCGCATTTATGAAGACCGAGTACAGGACGATTTCGATTGTTGCTGTGCTGGTTGCACTTCTGTTCTCCCTGTTTGTTGAATGGGGCAGCGGCCTTACGTTTATTCTGGGCGCTGTCATGAGCAGTTGCGTCTGCATCCTCGGTATGCGCAGCGCTACCTATGCAAACGTCCGTACTGCCAACAAGGCTCGTGAAAGTCTGTCCATCGGAGAAACGGTCAAGGTTGCGCTTGCAGGCGGCAGCATTTCCGGTCTTGCGGTTCAGGCTTTCGGTATGCTGGGCTTCGTACTGGTGCTTATCATCTCTCCGGTGAACACCGAAACGCTCAGCCTTTCCGGTCATGGTCTGATCGATGTCGGTCTAACCGGCATTACGCCGTGCCTGATCCGAGTTACGACTTATTCTCTCGGCTGCTCTGTTGTTGCCATGTTCAATCGTGTCGCAGGCGGCAACTATACCAAAGCGGCGGATATTTCTTCCGACATTCTTGCAAAAATCCGCCACGATCTGCCGGAGGATGACTCCCGCGTTCCCAACGTGGTTGCAGACTTCATCGGTGACAACGTCAACGATATCGCCGGCAACTGCTCCGACCTTCTCGAAAGCTTTGTTGCTACCATGGCTGCTGCGGTTATGATTGCCGGTATGCTGTTTGTCCGTGGCGAGATCAGCGAAGAAATCTTTAAGGTCGCATCACTGTTCCCTGTAATTCTTGCCGGTGCCGGTCTGCTTAGCTGTCTGCTGGGTCTGGGCTTTGCTGCCATAAAGAAAATGGGTGAAAATCCCTCTAAGGAACTCAATCTTGCCACTTGGATCTCTGCCGGATGCACTATTTTGCTCGGCCTTGCCGCAAGCTGGCTTCTGTTTAAAAAGGATGGCATTTTGCTTCCCGACAACTTCAAGCTGGGCTGGCTGTCTCCGTGGCTGTCTACAGTTCTCGGCATTGGCAGCGGCGTTGCCATTGGTTCCATTACCGAGTATTACACCTCTACCGATTTTAAACCCACCAGAAAACTGGCGGAGATTGCGTCTGAGGGCGAGGCTTTTGTTGTTACAAAGGGTGACGCAATCGGTTCTCGTTCCTGCCTGCTGCCCATTTTGCTGATTGCGATTGCTCTGATCATTGCCGGCTTTGTCTGCGGCATTTACGGCGTTGCGCTTTCGGCACTTGGCATGCTTGCATTTGTCGGTGCGACGGTTTCCATTGACGCATTCGGACCTATCGCCGACAATGCCGGCGGTCTTGCGGAATCCTGCCATCTGGATGCCAAGGTCCGTGTAATTACGGATAAGCTCGATTCCGTCGGCAATACGACCGCGGCAATCGGCAAGGGCTTTGCAATTGGCTCTGCGGCGTTTGCTACGGTGTCCTTGATCGTTGCTTATGTTTCCAGTTATATCGGCGCCGGACAGGAGCTCGTTTTGAACTTTGCAAGCTTCTGGGTCATTGCCGGCGGTATTCTCGGCGGTGCTCTGATCGAATACTTCTCTGCTTTGCTTACCGATAACACGATTGAATCGGCAAAGATCATGGCAGACGACGGCGACAGACTGCTGTCTATCCCCGGTGTTCTGGAAGGCAAGGTGAAGCCTGACTATAACCGAATGATCGCCACTGCGACCAAACAGGCGCTCCGTAAGATGCTGCTTCCTTCCGTTCTGGCACTGCTGATCCCCGTTGTCGGCGGTTTGCTGTTTGGCGTAGAGTTCGTCGGCGGCCTGCTCATCGGTGCGACGATTGTTGCAATTCCCCGTGCAATCTTTATGGGCAATTCCGGCGGTGCATTCGACAATGCAAAGAAGTATATTGAGTCCGGCGCGGTCAAAGGTCACGGAAAGGGCTCCGCGGCTCATAAAGCGGCTGTTACCGGCGATACCATTGGTGATACCCGCAAGGATGTGGTCGGCGTTGCTTTGGATATCTTCATCAAGAGTATGTCCACCGTTGCCAACACGCTGGTTTCCGTATTCAACAGCATTCACTTGATTAAGTTCAAATAATTTGTCTGTTTTTGACGGTGAGCCTATTTTGGCTCACCGTCATTTTTCGTTGCCCATTCAAAGGCGGCGATTCAACAGGTTATTTGTCTTTGGGCTTGAAAATCAGTCCGGCAAGCCAGCCGAAAACGACCGCTGCGGCAATTCCGCCGGCCGTTGCGGTTAAGCCGCCGGTAAAAATTCCGAGGAATCCGTCTTTGTCAATGCTTTCCCTCACACCGCTGGCAAGGGTATTTCCAAAGCCGGTCAAGGGAACCGTTGCACCCGCGCCTGCAAAGTCAACGATTTTTTGATAGACGCCGATTGCGCCGAGAAAAACACCGACCACAACATAACTTACAAGGATCCTTGCCGGTGTCAGCTTTGTTTTGTCAATCAGTATTTGACCAATGACACAAAAGATGCCACCGATCAAAAATGCTTTTAAATAATCCAATCCGCTCAACCTCCCTCTGTGCAAATGCTGACTGCGTGACAGACGGACGGAATGGATTCTCCCTGCTGGGTCGTCAGGGGAGAGAGAAGCGCGCCGGTACCGCAGAATAAAAGCCGTTTTAGCTGATGACGCTGCATTTTTCCGAGAAGATAGCCGCAAAGCACGCTTGCGCTGCAGCCGCAGCCGCTGCCTCCGCAATGCACGTCCTGCTTCTCCAAATCAAAAATCAGCATACCGCAATCCTGATATCGGCTTCCAAGCTCTACACCGTCCTTTGAGAACAGATCGTTAACAATCTGGTGCCCAAGCTTTCCGAGGTCGCCTGTGACAATCAGGTCATAATCTTCGGGAGCGACGGATAGATCATCAAAATGCGCTTTCAGCGTTTCATAAGCGGCCGGTGCCATTGCCGCACCCATATTTGCAGCGTCTTTGATGCCCATATCGACAATTGTCCCGATTGTGGCGTTGGTCAGATATGGCCCGTTCCCGTTCTGACCGAGGATGACTGCACCGGCGCCCGTAACAGTCCACTGTGCGGTGGGCGTTCTCTGCCCGCCATATCCAAGCGGAAAGCGGTACTGCCGCTCCGAGGAGGCAAAATGAGAGGAGGACAGCGCCAGAGCAGTGCGGCAGAAGCCTCCGCTGATCGTCATGCCGGCTAAAAGCAGACTTTCGGCCATGGTGGAACAAGCGCCGTACAGCCCGAAGGTCGGAACGCCGTTGTTTCGCATGGAGAAAGAGGAGCCGACGCACTGGTTCAAGAGGTCGCCGAGAAAAGCCGCGTCCAGATCGGATTCTTTCATATCGGCTTTCTGCAAAGCCATTTGCATGACGGATTTTTGCATCTGTGTTTCTGCTTTTTCCCAAGTCTTTTGCCCGAATTTTGTGTCATCGGAGACATAATCAAAAGTTTTGCCCAATGGCCCTGCCGCTTCTTTTTTCCCTGCGATGGATGCGTAGGATAAAATCGCAGGCGGCTGCATAAAAACAATGCTCTGTTTACCGCGATGTGCTGATTCCATACGTTCCCTCCCAAAACTGAGTGATACCGATTCTTGATAAATATTTCTCCATGAATCCGGTGAGCTTCGCGCAATGAAAATGGAAGGATCCATTTTGATTGTTGATTGCCATAAATCAGTAACAGTATGTACAGAAATGCAAAAAAAATCCGTTCTTCTTACGAAGAGCGGATTTTTGATACTGACTTATCAGATTTTTGTATAAGAACGGTTTACTTTGCGTTCAGAGCACGTTCCAGCCAGACACATCCGACATCCAGCGCGGAATAAAAGCCGTCTTTTTCACTTTTTTTCACAACACGGTCGCGTGCTTTCGCATTCGGATCGGTCAGTTGAAGCTGAACGGAGACCTTTGTGGCAAGGTCAATATCCTCCAGCTTTTTCGATTCCAGCACCTGAAGCATGACGATATATTCGTCAGCCATGGAGCCGTAATAAATCAGATTATCCTTACGCATCAAGGGATGACCCTTGTACATCAGGAATTCTTTTGTATCGGACATAGAAACCTCCAAAACTAATCAAAAAGGTAGTGGCGAACAAGCTCCTGAAGCAGTTCGTCGCGGTCGAGCTTGCAGATGAGGCTGCGAGCGTTGTTGTGATTGGTGATATAGGTAGGATCTTCCGAGAGAATGTAGCCGACGATCTGATTGATGGGATTATAACCTTTCTCCGTAAGAGAGCAATAAACCTGGGTAAGAATCTGCTTCATTTCATCGTTTGTATCCACGGGGACCGTAAATTTTAGGGTGTTTTGATCCATAACGCACGCCTCCTTTGCTTCATTTTCTTAATCATATACCAAATATTCGCCAAAGTAAAGTGAAAAAAGGCAAACTTTGCGGAAATATTTTGTTTATCTCAATTTTGCATCAAATTTCTGTTCCAATGCAGATAATACGGCAGACATGACGCCGTCAGAATCCGCATCGGTCAGCGTGCGGTCATCGGCACGCAGGAGCAGACTGAAGGCCATGCTCTTCTTGTCCTCGTCGATGCCTTTGCCCCGATAAATATCAAACAGGCGGACATCACGCAGCAGCTTTCCGCCGGCGGAGCGGATGCACTCTTCCAATTCGGCAGCGGTCAGCGCTTCGTCGCAAACGACTGCGATGTCACGGCTGACAGCGGGATATTTTGGCAGCGGGACATAAGTGGCGGCAGGTGCCAGAAGACCGGACAGAGCAGTAAAATCAAGCTCTGCGGCATAGATTTCGCTGTCAATATCATAATTCTTCGCAACCAGCGGATGAACCTGACCGAACACACCAACCTCGACACCATCAACGGTAATCTTTGCGCAGCGACCGGGATGATAAGAAGGATTGTCCTTTACCGCAGTATATGCCGCCTTCTTCACATTCATTCCTTTAAAAATTGCTTCGATTTCGCCCTTCATGGTGAAGAAGTCCTCGCCCTCGCCGTAGGTTCCGAGCACCAGATGCTTCGGCTCGTCCGGAAGAACAGTGCCGTCCTTCGGCAGATAGACCTTTGCCATCTCGTACAGCTTGCAGGCGCTGTTGTGATATGCGCTGTTTCTGGAAAGAATTGCAAGCATGGACGGAAGTGCAATCGTGCGCATAATGGACGCGTCTTCGCCGAGGGGATTTTGGATGCGCATTGCCTTGCGAAGCGGAGAATCGGCAGGAAGACGAATCTGATCGAAGACAGCGGGGGAGACAAAGGAATAGGTCAGAATTTCGCTGTAGCCGAGACTGCGGCATACGGAGCCGGTCAGATTTTCCAGCTTCATTGTGCCGGTATAGCCGCCTTCGGAAGCAACGCCTTTAAACGATGTGGTCGGAATTTCATTGTAGCCGAACAGACGGCCGACTTCCTCAGCGATGTCTGCGGTCTGCACCAGATCGGGACGCCAGGAGGGGACATGAATTGTTCTGCCCTCTACGGGAATTTCAAGACGGCGCAGATATTCCACCATTTCCGATTCGGAAATATCGGTTCCGAGAAGTGCGTTGATACGCTCCGGCTCTAAGGTGAGGTCACGGGGCTCGGGCACATAGTTGATGACATCGATGATGCCGTCCATCACTTCGCCGGCACCCAGAAGCTCAACCAGCTCGCAGGCGCGGTTGACGGCGGGAACCGTGAGCAGGGGATCGATGTTTTTTTCGAATTTTCCGGAAGCCTCGGTACGCATACCGAGAGCCAGTGCGGTCTGACGGATGGAAGTGCCGTCAAAATTTGCGGATTCAAAAACAACGTCTACGGTATCGGAAACAATCTCGCTGTTCTCGCCGCCCATAATGCCGGCCAGACCGATGGGTTTTTCACCGTCGGCAATGACGAGCATGCCGGCAGTCAGATCGCGGACGGTTCCGTCCAGTGTGGTCAGCGTTTCACCCTCCTCGCTGCGGCGGACGACAATTTTGCCGGAGCCTACATAACGATAGTCGAAAGCGTGCAT
>JAEDKB010000052.1 GCA_016296045.1 Oscillospiraceae bacterium | reverse complement strand
AGAATACCTGGCAATCGGCAGCGGAGCATTTTTGCTTCGCTGCTTTTTGTAGCACACCATTACAAATTATAATGATGCTTTGCACATCTGTAAAATGTGCAAATAAAAAAGATCCAGTTCTGCAAAAACACAGAACTGGATCTTTTGTGTTGGTTATTCGGTTAGCCGTCTTCTTCGTTATCCCAGAGACTACGATTATTACTGGAAAAATCATTGTCATCGTCATCTCTGCCCCAAGAAGATATGATGTGCAAATCACCCGAGTCCATGTCCATTGCCATGTTGTCGCCCATACGCATCATCATATTTCCGTCAGAATCCATTGCCATGTTGTCAGATAACGAAAAGCAGAAATCACCGTCTTCAAAATCGAAAAAGTGCTTTGACATATTTTCTCCTTCTTAGTCATCATATTCCGGATAATCTGGAGCCCAATCAGGCGTGTAGTATTGCTTGTGTCTACGGTCGCCCTGATGAATTGCTTGGTGTGATTTATGGTTGGGGTTCTTTTGATTTGCATGGTTATTGTTGTTTGCTCTATAAGCCTTGTTGTTTGGATTGTTCTGGTTTGCCCAATTATCGAGCTGCTCTTTGGTGTGTGTTTTCCCTGATACTTTTCCCATAGTTTTTTCTCCTTTCTGAGCCAAAAAGGTCCACGCACTTTGTTTTGTGCGTGGACCTCAATCATCCGGATAATTGCTTCACACGCGACAAAACTAAACCGACATAAGAAAATCCTATTTCGGCTCGATTTTGTGGTGTAAAGCAGCGAAACAACAGGGGGACAACAACAGTCAACACACAACTGCTTTTTCAATTCCGTAATGAGAATTTGAAAGGAATTGATAGTCTCGACGTTTTACTCATTTGTCTGCTAAAGGTTATTTGCTCTTGTAGGTTCGGCTGAATTCGTACTCTCATTATACGAATATAAGGCCAAAGCTGAAGAGATACCTGCCTTTAACATTAATATATAATATCACATTTTTCCTTGATTTTCAATAGATTCACATAAAACGTTCAAAAAAGTTCACTTTTACGCGTGAAGTGAGCTTTTTTATTTTTTTGAAATTGGAGGCTGTACGAATGGCGAAAAATTCACCAATTAGCAGTGAGGCGAGAACCTCAGGCTCCTTGACAATTGAATACACATTCATCAAGTACGTTACTCGTGCCGGGACAGATCGTTCCGAGCCAGACCTGTAAGTGCGCCACGACCCTTTTCTTAAGGCGAGCGATAAAACTTATACAGATAGAACCGGGTTGCTCCCAGGGTGGCCATGACAGGCACGAGGAATAATGATACTTCCGTAATTCGCGGTCGGGCCACAAAGAAGGCGCGAGGGTGAGACTCCCATGGATCCGGTTAGCAACCGGGCGCTTGATGATTTCCCTGTAAGCGGGGTTCGAGGAAAAATAGCTTGCAAAGATCTACCCCTTTATGGGGACATATTCAATAAAAGGAGGAAACCCAAATGGAAAACTGCAAAGTGATTGCAGTCACCAACCAGAAAGGCGGGGTTGGCAAAACAACCACCACCGTAAATCTGGGCGTTGGGCTGGCCAATGATGGCTATAAGGTTCTCCTCATTGATGCCGACCCACAGGGCAGCTTGACGGTCAGTCTTGGAATTAAGGCTCCCGATGAACTGGACGTCTCGCTTGCCTCTGTGCTGGACGGCATTATTAATGATGAACCTATAGATTCATACGCTGGTATCATTTCCCACGATGAAGGTGTGGATTTGCTCCCGTCGAACATTGAACTGTCCGCAATGGAAACAAAACTGTTCAATACAATGAGCCGTGAGTATGTTCTTCGAAACTATATCGACACGGTTCGACAAGATTACGATTATATCCTAATAGACTGTATGCCGTCGCTCGGCATGATGACTATCAACGCGCTTGTCGCGGCTGACAGCGTTATCATTCCGTCACAGCCGAATTTCCTGTCTACAAAGGGTTTGAATCTGTTGCTTCATTCTATTTCTAAAGTAAAAAGAAGCATCAATCCGAATCTGAGAATAGATGGAATTCTTCTCACGATGGTAGACAGCCGAACCAGCAACGCTCGCAACATCATCGACTCTTTACGGTCCGGAGTGGGACAGAATATTCGTGTCTTTGATACGGAGATCCCTCATTCAGTCCGCGCAGCCGAGTGCAGCTTAACCGGTCAGAGCATTTTTGCTCACGACAAAAACGGAAAGGTTGCTGTTGCGTACGAAGCTATGGCAAAGGAGGTGGAAGGCATTGAAGAGCGGTCAAAAAATCGATCTGGGCCTGACTGGGTACGATGAACTGTTCATGACTGATCAGGAACGTGCCGAAAACAAGCTGCCACGTATCTATGACATTCCTCTTTCGGAAATCGATCCTTTCCCGGATCATCCTTTCCAGGTCAGAATGGATGAAGATATGCAGCTCTTGGTCGAAAGCATCAAAGAACGCGGCCTGATTACTCCTATTACCTTACGAAAAAAAGATGACGGCAGGTACGAAATTGTATCTGGTCATCGACGCACAAAAGCGTGCGAGATAGCCGGGCTCGAAACTGTGAAAGCCGAAATCCGCGAATTGACACGTGATGAAGCCATTATATTAATGGTGGACTCAAACTGTCAGCGAACTACGATTCTTCCAAGTGAGAAAGCTAAGTCTTATAAAATGAAGCTTGAAGCCATGAAAAGACAAGGTCAGAGATCGGATCTAACTTCCACGCCAGTGGCGGGTAAGTTGAAAGCCGGAGAATCAGCGGACCTAATTGGTGCTTCTGCCGGTGAAAGTGGAGACCAAGTACGTAGATATATTCGCTTGAACGAGTTAATTCCTGAAATCTTGGAAATGGTAGATGAGGGCAAAATCGCATTTCGTCCCGCAGTCGAGCTTTCCTATCTCACGGAAGACGAGCAGCAATGTCTCCACGAGGCCATGCTGTACGCAGATGCGACGCCTTCTCTTGCCCAAGCGCAAAGGCTAAAAGCTTTCTCCAAGGACAAGACGCTTGGTCCTCACGTGATTGAGACGATCATCAACGAGGAGAAACCAAACCAGCGAGAAAAGATCAACATCCGTTACGATCAGGCTCGAAGATATATTCCCGAAAGCGTTCCCTACGAGCGTACCGGTGAGTATATTCTCAAAGCACTGGAATACTATCAGCGGCATCTTGAAAGGCAAAAAGACAATGCAAGATGACTGCGTCCCCCTCTCATACTCTCCCCTGATAGTTAATTAATTAATACCAGCTGAAAGAGAAGATACCAGCTGAAAAGAAGAATATAAGCCGCACATTTGCTAAGCGAATAAGGCTTGTTGTAAAATACGGGAAAACCACTGGAGGTGTCCGTATGCGAAAGCTTGTCGCTGTTTTTTTGACTTTGATATTTCTCTTTTCAGGCTGTAAATCTCAGAATGTCCGTTTACCTGAGTCCACAAAGCTCACTGAGGATGCGGATACAGAGCAGCTTGTTGAGGTGCAGGAAGAGACTGAGACGGATCAATCCGATGAGGCTATTTCTGCGCCTGTTACGCAGGATGAAGACCCAACAGAAATGGAGATCTCAAAGATAACGGACTCACCATCTTCTTCTCAGCCAAGTACTAAATCCATCCCCGTAGAAACAGACCCACCGGTAACGGAGAAACAAACTGAAGCAAAACCTCCGGAGAAAAAACGGCCTGTTGAAACGGAACCGGCAGTAACCGTGCCGGAAAAAGAACAGGAGACCGTCCCCCCAGTGGAGACTCCCCAAGAGACAGAAGCGCCTGTTCCGGAAACTAAGCCGGTAGCGGAAACAAAACCCGAACCGGAATCAGAGCCGGAACCGGAGCAAGTTTTTGATAACAACACATGGATCAGTTTTGCCAAAGGCTATGCCCAAAGTGTTGGCCTGGTATTAAACCCGGAAGCAGTTGACTGCTGGGATAATCCAACCGATGCCAACGCCCGAAGCATTTATCTTGAGCGAGATCTGTCCGGGCGTCTTAATCGGTATGCAAAAGACAAGGATATCACTGACGTCTGGATCTGGTACGAGGATCTCGGCGGAGGCGAATACCAGATCTACATCGGTTACGCATAAAACTTCATATCAACCATGAAAGCGTCGTAGAAATACGGCGCTTTTTTTATCTCAAAATTCAAAATTTAAGGAGGAATTATTCCAATATGAAAAAGAAAATTTTCACTCGTGGCGTGTCGGGACTGCTTGCAGTCCTGATGTGCTTTACAGCAATGCTCGGCATGAGCACGAATGCATTTGCTGCCACCGAAACGGCGGAATCGTATATGATTTCCTACCCTCGTGACGGTGATGCAAACACCACCTACGGCGCGGATGGCTGGGGCCACACCGCCAAAACCTACATGAACGGCTGGAAATCCCAGGCCGGTAATTTCACAACCCTTCACTGTATGGATTCCTTTGACGGAAAGGTCTGCTACTGCATCGAACCCGGTGTAACACGAAACATCGGCGATACCTATTCCGGGCTCGGCGAAGAGTTCTGGAACAACTATCCCAGCCAGTGCAACAACACGATTGAGCCGGAAGAGATCAAACTTCTGCTCGGTCGAATCATGCAGTATGGCTATCAGGGGAATATCTCCACTTCCTGGAGATCGCAGAACGCCGACGATGCCGATAAACTCGCACATGCATATGCTACACAGCTTCTTGTCTGGGAGACTGTAGTCGGCGAGCGTGATTCTGATTTCAATCACGTCAGTCCCGGTAGCTATGACGCTGTGAAGAGCGTTGTCGGTCCCAACCATCCTCTTCGCAGTAAGATTTTTGCCTACTACGACAGTATGGAAGCGAGCGTTCAGAGCCACACTGAGCTGCCCAGCTTTATGGCAAAGACTGCAAATAAAGCGCAGAATGTCGAGCTTGAATGGGACGGCAGCAAATACGTTGCCACTCTCACGGACACGAACAATGTTCTTTCCAAGTTCAGCTTTTCCGCTAATATTACCGGCTTTGATTTCAGTGTATCCGGAAACAAGCTGACGATCAGCACGGCGGACGCTCCTGCGGACGGCGTAACTATTACCGCCAGCAGAAGCGCAAGTCGCTGTGGAGTCCTTGTGTGGACGGACTATAAGTACGGCCCTGACGGTGGCATTCAGGACACTGTTACCTATACGGCATCTGCCAGCGACCCTATCAAGGCATATGTCAAGCTGAAGGTCAGCTATGGCTCTGCCAAGATTATCAAGACGTCTGAAGACGGCAAGTTGGATGGTATCAGCTTCACCATTACCGGCGAAGGTGTCAATGAAACCGTTAAGACCAACAGCAATGGCGAAATCACTGTGGACAACCTGAAGCCCGGCACTTATACCGTGACCGAACAGGGCTACGAAAAATACGAGCCTCAGGAAACCCGTCGCGTTACCGTACTTGCAGGTCAGACAGCTACAGTCTCCTTCAACAACGTTCTCCGTCGCGGGGATCTCGTTGTGACAAAGACCTCTGAAGACGGCCTTGTAGAAGGCGTAAAGTTCCATCTCTTCGGCACCAGTCTCAGCGGTATTGAGGTCAACGAATTCGCTGTTACCGGAAAAGACGGCAAGGCCCATTTCGATGACGTTCTTATCGGAACCGGCTATACCATCGAAGAAATCGACACCGCTGTCCGCTATGTGGTTCCCGCGAACCAGACCGCAGCAGTTGAATGGAACTCCGTTACCAATAAGAGCTTCAGTAACGTGCTCAAGAAGTTCAACGTAACTGTCACCAAGTCTGATAAGGAAGCAGGAACCGCTCAGGGCGATGCTTCTCTTGCCGGTGCAAAGTACGGTATCTACAAGGGCAACCAGCTCGTTGATACCTACGTGACCGATCAGAGCGGTCAGTTCACCACTGCCTACTATGTCTGCGGAAATGACTGGAGCATCCGAGAGATCGAGCCTTCCGAAGGATATCTCCTGGACTCCAATTCATACCATGTCGGTGCAGAGGCTGACAACTACACGGTGGAACTCAATTCCGCCCCTACCGTTGATGTCTTCGAGCAGGTAATCAAGGGCAACATGACTATCATTAAGCACACCGATGACGGCGAAACTCAGATTGAAACGCCTGAAGAAGGCGCTGAATTTGCAGTCTATCTCAAGTCATCCGGCAGCTATGACGCAGCCAAGGATACAGAGAAAGATTACCTGGTCTGCGATGAAAACGGATTTGCCCAGAGTAAGGACATGCCCTACGGCATTTACACTGTCCACCAGGTAAAAGGCTGGGAAGGCCGTGAACTGATGAAGGACTTCGATGTCTTCATCGCAAAGAACGGCGCGACCTACCGTTATCTGATCAACAACGCCAATTTTGAATCCTTCATCAAGGTCATCAAGGTTGACGCTGAAACCGGAAATACCATCCCTTACGCGGGTGCTGCTTTCCAGATCTATACTCCTGAAGGCGAGCTCGTGAGCATGACCTTCACTTATCCTGAAGTCACTACCATCGATACCTTCTACACCAACGCTGCCGGTATGCTGATCACTCCGGAACGCCTGGAATACGGCAAGGGCTATTCACTGATTGAAGTCACCGCGCCTTACGGATACGTGCTGAATTCCGATCCGGTAAAGTTTGACGTTACCCAGGATGATTCCACTGAGGAAAGCGGCATTACCATTGTTGATGTCAAGAAGGAAAACATGGCGCAGAAAGGCGTCATCAAGATCTCCAAGTCCGGTGAAGTGTTCGCAAGCGTCACCGAGAACGGCGGAATCTACCAGCCTGTTTATGAGGTAAAGGGCCTTGCTGGTGCAACCTATGAAATTACCTCAGCTGAGGATGTCTATACGCTGGATGGCACTCTCCGTTACAGCGCGGGCGAGGTCGTGGATACCGTAACCACCAGTGAGGATGGCATTGCCGAAAGCAAGGCACTCTATCTTGGTAAGTACGAAATCCGAGAAACCGAAGCTCCTTATGGAATGATCATCAATAACGAAGTTCATTCCGCAGAGCTTGTTTATGCGGGTCAGGAAATCGAAATCACCGAAACCTCCGCAAGCTTTACCAATGACCGCCAGAAGGTAGAAGTATCTCTTTCCAAGGTCATGGCGCAGGATACGAAGTTCGGTATCGGCTCCGGCAATGAGCTTTCCGCTGTTACCTTTGGCCTGTATGCTGCCGAGGATCTAATCGCAGCTGACGAAACCATGATTCCTGCGGGCGGTCTCATTGAGATTTTGTCCGTACGCGAAAACGGCAAGGCTTCCGTGAAATCGGATCTTCCGTTCGGTAGCTATTACGTACAGGAGATGAACGAGTTCTATGCAAGAGATATCAGCCGTAAGGTGCGCTCCGCTCATGCGACGAGAGGCAAAGCGGGAGAACCGCTTTGCCAACCGCCGTACGGATACATGAAGGACCCTCAGAACAGAAAGCGTTGGATTATCGATCCGGATGCTGCACCGATTGTCAAAGAGATCTTCAAACTCTACATTGACGGAAATGGCATAGACACAATCGCAAGAATAATGCAGGAGGAAGGACATCTCAACTGTACGTCGTACTGGGCATCCAAGGGTATCAATCGCGGTGGCAAAAAAGAGCAGCCAAATCCGTACAAATGGAAAAGCACTTCGGTTTACAACATTCTGAAAAGACAGGAGTATTGCGGAGACGTTCTGAACTTCAAAACGCATTCCAAATCGTTCAAGAACCACAGACGCATTGATAATCCGAAGGAAGATTGGCTGATCTTTGAGGATGTTCATGATCCGATCATCGACCGGAACACCTACAACAAAGTCCAGAAAATGCTGGCCAACACAAAGCACCGTGCGCCAAAGGAAGAAAACGGTCCTAAAAGCATCTTCTGCGACTTACTGTATTGCGCTGACTGCCACAAAAAAATGTGGTATCATACAAACACAGTCAACAAGGACATACATTACTTCAGCTGCTCAAACTATGTGAAGGATTATCGCGGTACGTGCCTGACAAGGCACTATATCCGTGCTGATTCGATAGCAACGATAGTTGAAATGGAACTGCGGCGTTTGGCTGATTATCTGGTGGATGATACCGAAAGGTTTGCTGAAATTCTGGCTAAAAAGAGCACAAAGGAATGGGAGAGCGAAAAGAAAGCTGCCCAGGGTGAATTGACCAAGGCGGAAATGAGAATCGAAATGATTCCAAAGCTGCTGAAAAAGCTTTATGAAGATAATCTTTCCGGTAAGACCTCTGACGATGACTACAGCATTCTTTCACAAGAGTACTCTGTAGAACGCGATCAGCTGAAGAAAAAGATTCTTGGACTGAGAGATAAGCTGAAGGGAATGGAAGATCGCGCCGGAGAAAGAGAAGCCTTCGTAAAAGCTATTCGGAAGTTTATGAGCATGAAGACTCTGACCGCACCGCTTCTTCGGGAACTGATCGACCACATCGATGTTTATGAGGTGGAAGGTCAAGGTAAGAACAAAACCCAGCGGGTTGTAATCTATTACAAGTTCGTGGGTTATCTCGAGATTCCCAACGATTTATCCAGGCCTACTTATTCAGCGGATCTTCGTGAAGGCGTATCGGTGGAATATATCACCTGTGAAGCCGGAGAAGATATCCTTGATGACGAGCCGGAAGCCGATAAAAAAGCGGAGTAAGCGTAAACTTACTCCGTATCGGTAAAAAAAGAAGTGGATGTAACTGAAATCCGTTACATCCACTCGATATGGTTGCGGGGGAAGGATTCGAACCAACGACCTCCGGGTTATGAGCCCGACGAGCTACCAGCTGCTCTACCCCGCGATATTTAACTCAGCTTGGATATAATAGCACAGTCCGGGCTTGAAGTCAATACCTGGGAGAAAAGTTTTTGTAGCGTTATGTAGCGTTACAATTGATGTGAGACCAAAGGGTATAGAAAAAGGCGATTGAGT
>JAEDKB010000051.1 GCA_016296045.1 Oscillospiraceae bacterium | reverse complement strand
CCATCTGGATACAGTACCGCGGCAGCTCAATGACATTTTTCACCGTTTCTTTATCGGCACCATGGTGCTGGTGATCTATCTGTTTTATCAGTATATTGCCATTCTTGTGGAGGAAGAAACAGGAAAGCCCCGGCGGCTTGACCGGCCCGCCAGAATCTTTTTGGCTGTGGCGGAGCTGGGCAATTTCCTGCTGCCGATCTCCTATACTGTGACCCCAAACGGAAACTATTCCTCCGGGCCATACATGCTTGTGCCATATTGGGGGGTTGCCTTCTATCTTCTGCTGTGCGCCGGACTTTTGGCCGTAAACTGGAGGCAAATAGACAGAAAAAAGAAGCTTGCCATCGGTTCGGCGCTGCTAATTGAGGTTACTGTCTGCACCATGCAGTGGCTTAACCACACCTGGCTTATAAGCGGCATGGGTATTGCTTTGATGACGCTGTCGTTCTATCTGACTTTGGAAAATCCCGATATTCTTCGGGCCGAACTGACGGAACAAAAGATGTCCATGCTGTATTTAAAAAGTCAGGTAAATCCCCATTTTCTTTACAACACGCTTGACACCATTCGAATTCAGGCGCAGCTTAACGGAGACAAAAAGGTTGCCGATTTGCTCATGCGGCTGGTGGATTTCTTCCGGCTCAGCGTCAAGGTGGACAGACCCATGGTGTCTTTGGACGACGAGCTGGAGCTGCTGGAAGCCTATATGGAGCTTATGTGCTATCGCTATCCCGAATTGCGGTGCGAATATGACATTGACCCTGAACTGGGCGGGATGAAGGTTCCCAATTTTATTCTTCAGCCCATTGTGGAAAACAGTCTTTTACACGGTCTTAAAAACAAGGGCTACCGGGGCGAGGTGCGCATCTCTGCCCAAAAAACACATGATGACCGAATGGAAATTCTGGTCAGCGATACCGGAAGCGGTTTTGCGGAGGGTAAAAAAGCCGCCATTGACCAAATGCTTATGACTTATTCCAAACAGCCGGCTAAACTGGAAGGCAACAGTATCGGAATTCTTAATGTGCAAAAGCGGATTAAGCTGCTCTGCGGCCGGGAATACGGCCTTTCATACACGGAAAACCCCACAGGCGGCGTAACGGCTCATCTGTTGCTGCCTATGAAGGAGGATTTACAATGAAAAAACTGCGTGTACTTTTGGTGGATGACGAAATTATGATCCGCGAGGGCTTTAAGCAGCTCTTTGACTGGCAGGCTCACGACTGTGAAGTGGTGGGCGAAGCCGGCGACGGCATGGAGGCTCTGACCCAGATTGATACCCTGCGCCCGGATATTGTCATCATGGATATAAATATTCCGATTATGAACGGTCTTAAGGTTATCCAGCTCAGCCGTATCAAGCACCCTAATACCGCCTTTGTAATAGTATCCGGCTACGACGATTTTTCCTACTGCCGGGAAGCGCTTCGGCTTCAGATAACGGATTATATTCTTAAGCCCGTAAACTATGAGGAATTCGGCACATGCATCGACAATCTTAAGATCTCTCTGTTTGAGCGGCGGGTATCGTCTGCGGCGGAACCGGAGAAACAGGAGGAACGGGCAATCACCGGCATTACCCGCTATCTTCAGGAGCATCTGGCGGAGGAAATCAGCCTTTCCGTTCTGGCAGAGCAGTTTCATTTGAACCCCCAGTATATCAGCCAACTGTTCAAAAGCGAAATCGGCGTGAATTTTTTGGTCTATCTGACCAATATCCGTATGGAAAAGGCCAAAAAGCTGCTGCTTTCCACCGCCCTTTCCATTGCAGAGGTGGCGGAACAGTCCGGCTATGGGGATTACAGGGTTTTTACGAAGGTGTTTAAAAAATCCGAAGGCAGTACCCCATCGCAGTACCGGCGGGATTTCCTGGAAGGAGACCGGGTGCATGAACCATGTATATGAACAGCAGTGATGCGGAAGTAAGGTTACTGAAAAAGCTTTGGACTTCTCAACCGGTTACCTGCCCCAAATGCGGCAGCGCACAGCTTGAGCATCTTCATAAGAAAGCCAAAAAAAGCGACTGCGACTGGAAATGTCCTGCCTGCGGCGAGATATACCGAACAATCAGGATGCTCAAAGAGCTGCAGAGCGAATAAGCAATATCGGTCAAACCATGCAGATAAATCGGAATTTGCGGAGGATATGCGAAATGTCGAAAGTGAAACTCATCATTACTGACAGCAAATGCAGATGCGGATATTTCAAAAAGGGGCAGGAATTCATCGTTGAGGATTTATGCCCTCCACTCTGCCATGAGCTGTGGAATAACATCTACCCGCTTGTCTATGCATTGCAAAATGGTGCATTGCTTGATTATGGACAGGTGCGTGCAAAAATGTTCGATGCTAAATGTCCGGATGAAGGCAGAGTTTGTATACATGGAGAAATTTTTGAAGACTGACAAATTCCGGTTTGTTGAATAGATGAGCCGATCGGAAAGACAGATTCCTTTTCGGCGCGATATACGCAGAGCGTGACAGCGTAAGCTGTGTTCACGCTCTGTTTTTTTGCTTATGAGATGTTCGCCGCAGTACTTGGCACGAAAACTATAAAACAGACACAAATTTCTGTAAAATGCGCCTATACGACAAGTGTGTTTTATTGTATTATATCATCGGAGATTGAGGATTGTGCTTGAAAATCGGAGGAGACAAAAATGGAAAGCTGTGTAATTCAAAATGAACGCCGAAGGATATCGGTGAATGGGCTGTGTTATCTCTTCCTTATCTTCCTAACCGGCTGTCTTGCGGGGTGGATTTATGAGGAAATCTTCTATTGGATCACGGAAGGGCTGCTTCGTAACCGGGGCGTTCTGTATGGCCCCTGGCTTCCGATTTACGGAATCGGCGCCCTTGGAATTTATGTGCTCAAGCCGCTGAAGCGGCATCCTACGCTGCTGTTTCTGCTTTGCGCTGCGGTTACCGGCGTGGTAGAGTACATAATCGGTTATATCGGCATCCGTTTTTTTGACTTGCGGCTTTGGGATTACCGCGGGCTGTTCCTGAACATTGGCGGGCTTATCTGCTTCCGAAGTGTGGTGAGCTTTAGCCTTATGGGAATAGCGTTTCATTACCTGCTGGAGCCCTTGGGCGAAAAGCTGTTCCGCAGGATTCCGGAACACAAAATTTATGCAGGCTGTTTAATTTTGATTGCATTGTTCCTTATAGATTGCATATTTAGCGCGCTGTTCCGCACGCCGATTACATATTAGGAGAAATAGAAAATGAAAGATTACAGCAAAATGGCAGACAATTATTTTGATAATACCGGCCTGCTGAAGCAGTATCCCGCCAAAAAGCCGGTTCGGGAAATTGTGCTTCAGCGTTTCGCGGATCTGTTTGAGTACGGCAGGGATTATTCAGAGAAGGAAGTAAATCAGATAATCCGGGAACATATCGCGTTTTCTGATATTGAGCTGATTCGCAGGGAGCTGATTGAATATGCTTTTCTGAATCGGGAACGGAACGGTTCACGATATTGGAAACCGCAAAGAATATCCGATATTACGGAGGATTAACATGATTAAGGATAAACATATTCCCTCCCGGATGTTGGCTCTTGCCGGAGGGCTGATGACCGTTTCCGGCATTCTGACGGCTTTGTGCGGCAGTCTGGCGATTGGCGGAATTTTTTGGGCAACAACGTCCTGCCTGTTCTTCGCCGCCTATAATTTCCGGCTTGCCGAAAACAAAAAAGAAAAAGCGGAGGAATTAAAAAATGAACAAAAGACTGTATAAATCCAACGACAACAGAATGATAGACGGTGTCTGCGGCGGCATTGCCGAATATTTCGACATTGACCCCACCCTGGTGCGGCTTGGCTGGGTGATGTTCTGTGCCTTGGGCGGCAGCGGTATTTTAGCTTACATCATAGCCGCCGTTGTCATTCCCCGCAGGCCGGAATACTGATATGGGGGAATGCGGCATGAAGAAAAAGTGGGCGATTATAGGAATTTGTTCCACTGCATTGATCCTGCTTTTGGCTTTGGGAATTTTGCCAAAGATCAGTCCGTCAAACGGCTCACGATACAGCCGCAAGGTAGAAGAAAACTTTTTTTCTCTTGAAATGGAGCAGCTGAACTGCACCGTTGAGGAGCCCTTTTCTCTTAATAAGGGCGACGCCATTGATGTCGGCATAGACCACGTTTCCGGCGAACTGGCTTTTTTCATCGGTGAGAAAGACTGTAAGCCCATATATGAAGGCAACAATCCTAATCTTAACTATTTTAGGGTTACAATCCCGAAGGACGGAGAGTATCTTCTTTCCGTATCCGGTAAACAGGCAAAAGGAAGCATATCATTTCAAATTGACAGGGCAGAAAACAAATGACCCGTCCACCGTGCAGGGAAGCTTCCTTATACGGTGGATTTTAAATATCTATAAAAACGACACAATCAACTGAAAAAGCAGACTATTGAAAAGAAAAAACAAGTTGTAAAATAGTTGCGTAAGCTGAAAGAGCATCTTGCCGATATTTCAGCATTTTGGCTTAAGGAGTATGATAAAAAATGAGAAAGATAAGTAAAATTTTATGGGGTATTGCATTTATTTTTGTAGGCGTAATCTTCGCTTTGAACGCTTTCGGTATTACCGACATCGAGATTTTCTTTGACGGCTGGTGGACGCTGTTTATCATCGTTCCCTGCTTCATCGGGATTTTCAGCGAAAGAGAAAAGACCGGCAATATCATAGGGCTTGCCATAGGTGTGTTTCTGCTGCTTTGCTGCCGGAATGTTCTGGACTTTGATATGCTTTGGAAGCTTGCCCTTCCTGCGATTATCGTTATCATCGGGTTAAAGCTCATTTTAACCGCAATTTTCGGCGACAAGGCAACAAAAATTATTGAAGCTTCGCGTCAAAACGGCGGCAACGTCAAAACAGGCTGCGCAACCTTTTCGGGGCAGGATCTTAACTTTGACGGCGAACAGTTCAGCGGCGCCGACCTTACGGCTGTTTTCGGCAGCGTAAAGTGCGACCTTAGAAACGCCGTCATAGAAAAAGACTGTGCAATTACTGCAACAAGCATTTTCGGCGGAATTGATATTTTGGTACCCGATTATGTAAATATAAAAATCAGTTCAAATTCCATTTTCGGCGGAGTTTCTGACAACAATCACCGTCCTGCCGTTCCGGGTGCGGTTACCGTATACATAAATGCCACCTGTATGTTCGGGGGTGTTGAAATCAAATGAATTCGGTTCAAAAAGCAATTAAATATCTGGCCATGGCATTTGCAATATTCCTTAGCGTCAGCATCATCGGCGGAATAATAACAGGGCTTGCCGGCGTTTCGTATATCCTTTCCGGCAAAAGCAACGAAGTTGCCGGCAAAATGCAGGAGTATCCGATTAGTGAAGAGATTTCCTCTCTTTCGCTTAATCTCAGCGGAACCAATCTGAAAATAAAAACCGCTGACAAATTCTCTGTGGAAAGCAATCACAACTATATTTCCGTAAGCGCAAAGAACGGTCGGCTTTGCATTAACGAAACAAAAAAGCTGCTTTCGTTTTATCCGAAAGGCGTAACGGTTATACTGAATATTCCCGAAGGCTTTGTTTTTGACGACGCCGCAATAGATACGGGCGCAGGCAGGGTTGAAATCGACTCGCTCTCTGCGGATATTTTAAAGCTTTCTCTCGGCGCAGGCAAAGCGGAAATCGGAAATCTTACAGCAAACTTTCGCGCCGACATTGACGGAGGCGCCGGTGAGCTTAATATATACGGCGGAACCCTTTGCAATCTTAAACTTGATATGGGCGTAGGCACACTAACACTCAAAAGCCGTATTGAGGGGCAAAGCTGCCTTGAATACGGAATCGGCGAAACCAAGCTTACCCTTTTAGGAAGCCGTGAGGACTATCGGATAGAAATTGATAAAGGCATCGGCGAAGCCAAAATTGAAGGAAAAAGTATGAGAGATGATTCCGTATACGGCGCGGGCAAGAACCGCATAGAAATCGACGGCGGTATCGGAGCGATAAGCATTGACTTTGCAGAGGTAATTCAATGAAAACCCCTATACCGAAAACCGCCGGATTAAAGCCGCGCCCTTTTCGGCAAAATGCCGCGCCAAATGTATGTGTTGGCAATTCTCATAACGTTCTTTATGACCCATTTTATCCCGTATGGAAATTTGACCGGCAGTGCCGGAATTTATGTTCAAAATATATGAAAAAACCTCTTGACTCTCCCCTTAAGGGGAGATGATACAATCCTCCTTGTAAAAAAACAAGGAGGATTTTTGACATGAATGAACCGTCTGTCAGCGTAAAAAATCTGACAAAATCGTTTTCTGGCCGCAGGGTTGTGGACAATCTGTCCTTCGATGTGCAAAAGGGCGAGGTTTTTGCCTTGCTTGGGCACAACGGAGCTGGCAAAAGCACCACCATTGATTTGATTCTGGGGCTAAAGGCGCCGGAGGAAGGCTTCGCGAAAATTCTTGGAACAAACGCCGCAAAAAACAGAAAAAAGGTGTTTGAAAAGGTTGGCGTTCAGCTTCAGAATACCCAGTATCAGCCCAACATCACCGTGGAGGAAGCATGTATCGAGTATGCTTCTTTGTATTCCGCCCCTGCAGACTATCGGCAGCTGCTGGAGCAATTCGGACTTATCGCATTCAAAAATAGCTTTGTGTCAAAGCTATCCGGCGGAGAGCGGCAGAAGCTCTCTGTCGTTCTGGCACTTATCGGAGGGCCGGAAATCGTCTTTTTGGACGAGCTTACCACCGGACTGGATGTGGTGGCCAGGCGTGAGGTATGGCGAACCCTAAAGCAGCTTAAAGAGCGGGGGCTTACTATCTTTCTTACCACCCATTACATGGAAGAGGCCGAAGCCCTTTGCGACCGGGTTTGCATCATAAAATCAGGAAAAAAGGTTGCGGAAGGCACCATAGATGAAATCATCACGGCTTCGGGTCAAAGGAATCTTGAGGACGCATATCTGTTTTTTATGGGCGAGGAGGAACTGTTATGAAAAGGTTTTTGAGCATGTATCGGGTGGAGCAGAAAATCTTTTTCCGTTCACCGGATGTTATTCTGTTTTGTCTGGCAATGCCGCTGGTGGTATTTTTTGTGATTACAATGATTACCGGCGGAAAAAATGCCGCAGATTCTGGGCTTACATATCTGCAAAGCTCGTATGTGTCACTTTCCACCGTGGGAATCTGCTGCAGCGCATTTATGAGCATCCCCATCACCGTCGTAGAGCTGCGGTCTCATGGAATACTGCGGCGGATGTATTGCAGCCCCTGTTCCCCCGCAAGGCTTTTGGCCTGCGATACCGTTTGCAGCGGTGTGGTTGCGGCTCTTTCAACCCTGATTCTGACCGTCGCCGCGGTGGCGGTTTTCGGTTACCGAATGCCGGGCAACGTATTTGCTTATATAGCCATGTGGCTGCTGACCATGATTTCCATGTTCTCCATCGGACTTATGGTGGCCAGCCTGTGCCGAACCGCAAAATCCATGAATGTGGCCACAAGCCTGCTCTATTTCCCCATGCTTCTGTTCTCCGGTGCCACAATCCCCGCGGAGGTGTTTCCGGGCGCCCTCCGTGCCGTTGCCGAATGGATGCCCCTTGGTGTGGGAATCAAACTGTTGAAATCCGTGTCCATGGGATGTTATGATAATATCATCGTGCTGGTGGCCGTACTGACCGCCATTGCGGTCATTTGCATCACCGTCGCCGTCAAAACGTTCAGATGGGAGTAAAGCTATGGAGATGAAGCAAGAACACAGACCTTGTGAAGAAAAAACAAGCGATACGCTCTATAAAATCGGTATGTTTGCTGCCATGAATCATATTACCGTCAAGACCCTGCGCTTTTATGAGGAACAGGGTCTGCTGATGCCGGCGCTGATTCATCCCGAAACCGGTTATCGGTACTACACCCTTTCCCAGATGGCGGTGCTCCACCAGATCACCGCCCTGAAGCTGGCGGGATTCACCCTTGAGGAAATTACTCACATAAATTCCGGGGCAGATGAGAAAGCGGTACTGCTTAAGAAAAAATCAGAGCTGCTTGCAAAAATTTCCGATCTTACAAGACAAATAGCCGTGGTGGACGGCTATCTGTCAAAAAGAAAAACCGGGCTTTCCGCTCCCGTCCTGATAAAAACCATCCCCGAAACCACTGTGGCCTTTATGCAAATCAGGCTGGAATCTTATGATCGCCTGTTTGACCGTATGCCGGAAATGGGGGCGCTGATGGAAAAAGCAGGCTGTGAATGCGCCCTTCCGGAATATTGTTTTACAAACTATCTGGAACCGGGATACAAAGACGGAGACATTCCGGTTGAAATCTGCGAATCTGTTGTGGAAGCGAAAAAAGAGACCGGCGAACTGCGCTTTAAAACGCTTCCCGAAATTCGGGCAGCCTGCGTTTTCCACAAGGGCTCTTACCGTACATTTTCGGAATCCTATGAAGCCGTGCTGCGGTATATTGAAGAAAACGGGTATGAGATCGCCGGCGAGATCCGGGAAAGCTATATTGACGGAATCTGGAACAAGGATGATGAGAGTCAGTGGCTGTCGGAAATACAGGTGCCGGTCAAAAGAAAGGCATAATAGTTTTTCCTGACTCTTCCCTTTCGGCAGACGCTTTGAAAACAAGAAGGACACGCCGCATTCTGTGCGCCGTGTCCGTTTCGCATTCGGCAATTTATGCCGATAAAAATTATCTCTTAAGACGTATAATAAAGAAGAAAGCGAGGCGGTTTCGTGATAAACCAAGATAAAATCGAGATTAGAGGGCTTAGGCAAAACAATCTGAAAAATGTCTCTTTGGATATCCCAAAAGGAAAAATCGTGGTGTTTACCGGAGTTTCCGGCTCCGGTAAATCCAGCATTGTCTTTGATACCATTGCCGCCGAAAGCCAGCGGCAGATGAATGAGACCTACACCGCGTTCATGCGGGGGCGGCTGCCGAAATATGAAAAGCCAAAGGTGGAGCGCATAGACAATCTCTCCGCCTCGGTCATCGTGGACCAGTCCCGGCTGGGCGGCAACGCCC
>JAEDKB010000050.1 GCA_016296045.1 Oscillospiraceae bacterium | reverse complement strand
CACCGGATCATGCGCAAAACTGCGCTCGCGGACTTTACCGCCGGTCGGGAATTTCACCCTGCCCTGAAGAACTCTATTATTTGAAAATCATTATATCGAAACTGCACGAAAAATGCAAGCTTTTTTTCTGAGAAAAATATGATATAATTATTTTATCCTTCTGTCGCCGTCTGTGTCATTTCCTCACTTGCCTCTGAAGGAAGCTCTGAGATTCCTGTTTCCTCGTTTGCCTCGCCTGATGTCGGCTCTTGCGCTTCTTCAGACGCATCGGAATTTGTACCCGAAGGCATCTGGAAACCGTGGATCAGACCGTTCGGACTGCTGTCGGTGATATCGCCGCCGATGATTTTCCCGTCATACACCAGAATACTTGCGTAGACAGGCTCCTTCGCTTCCGGATAGTTCAGAATCTCATATACATACCGCGTCGCTTCTTTGCCGGCATACTTCGTCAGATCAAAGCCCTGAGAGATCTGAAGCTCATTGTAACGGGCAAAGACCTTGTTCTCCGTAGAATCCGGAATTTTCACCTGCTGCGTCTGTTTTGGCTGCGCGTTGACGCTCCAGCCGAAGGAAGCCAAATACGCAACGCGGTCGTCATTCGTTTCGCCTACAGGAGTATTTTCAACTGCGTCCCCTCCGCCGGCCGTAACGAATACTACAATGAGAATAATTGCGGCAAGCAGGATCAACCCTGCCGCAAACAGCTTTGATTTTGAAAGCTTGGCTGTCATTACAAACATGGAATTCCCCCCGAAGAAATTAAGTTAGTAAAATGTATGTCCTCCTTTGGACAAATATACCGAACAAGGAGAAAAGCAAATGCAGCGATTGGACAAATATCTGTCTGAAGCCGGTGTTGAGTCGCGCCGGAAAATTAAGGATATCATTCGTGCAGGACGCGTTTGCGTCAACGGAACGGTTGTCACAATTCCGGAACAGAAGCTGGAGGAATCAACGGCGGTGGTTACACTGGACGGTAAAGAGATGCTGCGCGGCTCCCGCATGATTGTTTTAATGATGAACAAACCGGCAGGCTGTGTGACGGCGGCGAGCGATGCAAAGGAAAAGACCGTAATGGAGTACCTGCCGAAGGAATACAAGCGGCTCATGCCGATCGGAAGATTGGATAAGGAGACGGAGGGTTTGCTGCTTTTTACCAATGATGGCTATCTTGCCCACAGACTGCTTTCTCCGAAGCGGGGAATTGAAAAGACCTACTATGCAGAGCATGAGGGAACGGTAACGCAGGAGGATATTGACCGCTTCGCGGATGGCTGTATATTGAAAGACGGTACGAAGTGCCTTCCCGCTGTGCTTGAGAAGCTTGGAGAGGGCAAATGTCTTGTCAGGGTACGAGAAGGGAAATATCATCAGGTGCGTCGGATGATGGCCAGTCTGCATAAACCGGTCAGATATCTTCGGCGCATTTCGGAGGGGACACTTGAATTAAAAGACCTGCCGCTTGGAATGACGCGTGAATTGACAAAAGAAGAAATTCAACAACTGGAATCTGTTAATTTTGACGAAAAATTTTTTTAAGAAATTTCAAGTATTCTGCTGATAAAATACAGCCTGTTTTGTCCAACTTGACGAAAAACTGTAAAAAATTCATAAAAACAGACCTCCAAAATGAAATAAAATGTCTAAAAGCTCTTGCAAAATGAAAAGAAACAGTGTATGATACTAACAAGAATTTTGACGAGTATGGTCATTTTCCCGAAAGATGAAGGAGGTCGGCTTATGTCAAGTCGAATTTTTCAGAACGTTGTCGATCAGCTCTCTGAGGCTTCTCAGACAACCATCGGTGTGATGGATGCCGAGGGCTGCGTTGTATCCTGTGCGAACACCGCGTTGATCGGTGAGCGCTGGCCTGAGTGTGCGTCGCTTATCGCTTCCAATCCCGAAAATGTTACTACATATGATGGAAAATTATTTTTTCCATTAAAAGGATGGAACTCCACCTTCGGTTTCAGCGTCTTTGTAGAAGGAACTGATTCGCAATCCGTCGCGCTTTGCCGAATGGCGCAGGTTTCGCTCAGCTTCACAAAAAGCTATTATGAGGAAAAGCACGACAGGGCGACCTTTGTTAAGAATATTATTACTGACAACATTCTGCCCGGCGACATTTATATTCGTGCAAAGGAGCTTCATTTTCAGACGGAATTGCCGCGAGCGGTATTCTTGGTTCGGCAGCGCGGTCACGCGGATGTTGCGGTTGTTGAGCTGCTGCAATCCATGTTTTCCGATCATCAGCAGGAGTTTGTAATCAGTGTCAATGAAACAGACATTGCAGTTGTCTGCCAGGTTTCGCCGGAAACCACGGGGGAGGATCTGACGCAGATCGGCTGCAATATTGAGGAACGTCTGAAAGCGGAGCTGTTTGCCCGTACAACGATTGGTATCGGCACGATCTCCGAGCATCTGCGTGAGCTTGCCGATTCTTATAAGGAAGCGCAGGTCGCCATTGAGGTCGGAAAGGTATTTGATACGGAAAAGACCGTTATCAATTATGAAAATCTCGGTATCGGTCGTTTGATCTATCAGCTTCCGACAACGCTCTGCGAAATTTTTCTTTCCGAGGTCTTTAAAAAGAACTCCATTGACACGCTCGACCAGGAAACGTTGTTTACAATCAATATGTTCTTTGAAAACAGCCTGAATGTTTCCGAGACTTCGAGAAAGCTGTTTGTGCACCGCAACACGCTGGTGTATCGCCTGGAGAAAATTAAGAAACTGACCGGCCTGGATCTTCGCGAGTTTGACGATGCGATTATATTTAAGGTTGCATTGATGGTCAAAAAATATCTGTCTTCCCGCGAAAATCGAATGATATAAGAAAATGGTGTTACAATGATTGACTTAATTAACGTTACAAAAACATATGAAACCGGCACGCACGCGCTCAATGGCGTGGATATGCATATTGACGACGGAGAATTTGTCTTCCTTGTCGGACAGTCCGGTTCCGGTAAATCCACAATTATTAAGCTGCTTACCGCGGAGCTGAAGCCGACTTCCGGCTCCATCCTTGTCAACGGCTACAAGCTTGAATCCATCAAGCGCTCCTCGATTCCTTATATGCGCCGTACTCTGGGCGTTATTTTCCAGGATTTCCGCCTGATCGAAAATAAAACCGTCTATGAAAACGTCGCATTCGCCATGCGAGTGATCGGTGCATCTACCAAGGAAATCAAAAAGCGTGTGCCTTATGTTTTGGAGCTTGTTGGTCTGGAAAATAAGGGGCGCCGTCTGCCGAACGAATTGTCCGGCGGCGAGCAGCAGCGTGTTGCGATTGCCCGTGCACTCATCAATAACCCGACAATGATTATTGCCGACGAACCGACCGGTAACCTCGATCCGGCACGTTCCTTTGAAATTATGCTCCTGCTTGAGCAGATCAACGCCCTCGGCACTACAGTTATGGTCGTTACCCATGAGAAGGGTCTGGTTGACCGCTTTACAAAGCGTGTTGTTGCCATTGATGAAGGCAAGGTAATCAGTGACGGAATGGACGGGTACTACAATTATGAAGCATAATAATTTTGGTTATCTGATGGGCGAAGGCGTCCGCGCAATGTTCAAGCACGGATTTATGTCCTTTGCGGCAATCTGCATTACGGTTGCCTGTCTTGTTATCATTAACAGCTTTGCGCTGATTACTTACAACCTCAATCTGACGGTTGATGATATTCAGAAGCAGATGCGTATTGTCGTCTGTGTTGATGAGACCTATACCGAAGCGGAATCCAAGAGCGTCGGCTCTGATATCAACATGCTTGAAAACGTTGATAATGCGCAATTTGTTCCGCGTGAAGAGGCACTGAAAAACTTTATCGGCGATTCCGATGAATCTCTGTTTGAGGGCCTCGACGCACAGTCAATGCGTGACCAGTTCGTCATTACGCTGGTGGATAACAGCAAGGTCGAAGAAACCAAAGCAGAGCTGGAAAATGTGGTTGGTGTTGCAGACGTTTATGCAGATATTGAGGTCGGCAACGCCATGGCGACAATCCGAACCGTTTTGTATATTGCTTCCCTTGCGATTGCAGCCGTGCTTCTGGTCGTTTCTCTGCTGATTATCTCCAATACGATCAAGCTTGCGATGCTTGACCGCAGGGAAGAAATTGCGATTATGAAGATGGTCGGCGCGACAAATGGCTTTATTCGTTTCCCGTTCCTGATTGAGGGCTTTATTCTCGGCCTGTTCAGCGCTCTGATTTCATTCTTTATCGAATGGGGTCTTTACGAAGTGATTCGTGAGGCAATTATCCGCACCGGCTTGAAAGTCTTTACGATCATTCCGTTTACGGATGTGGTGCTGCCGATGGCTGCGGTCTGCGTTATCACCGGCTTCTTCGTCGGTATCTTCGGCAGCTTGATGTCGATCCGTAAATTCCTGAAAGTCTGATAACCCTGCCGCCGGCGGATGATCCCGTGTAAAGGAGGAATACTATGTACAAATTCAGAAGAGTATTGATTGCTGCGCTTGCCGCTCTTTTGGTGTTTTCTCTGCTTGCAGGCATCGTCGTGATGATCGTCAGTGCAAAAACTTCCTCTGAGATTCAGGCGGAGATCGATGCGTTGGAGGAAAAATCCAACGAGATCGCGCAGCAGCGCGAAGCATTAGAGAGCGAAATTGCTGAAAATGCAAATAAAACGCTGACCACTGTCGAAGAAAAAGCGCAGGTCGATCAAGAAATTGAACTGACCAGACAATCTATTGAAGTTGTTTCGGAACAGATTCATCAATTCAGCCTGTTGATTGCGGAAAAGCAGGCAGAGCTGGATGAGCTGGAAGTAGAGCAGCAGGCGATGTTTGAACGCTATAAGCTTCGTATGCGCGCCATGCAGGAGCGTGGCGAGATCAATTATTGGTACGTTTTGCTGGAAGCAGAATCCTTCTCGGATATGCTCAGCAGCCGCACAATGATTGAAGAGATCGCAAAAACCGATCAGCGTATGATGGACGAGCTGCGGCAGCTTGCCGCCGAAATCATTGCCGCCAAGGAGTCTCTTGCCGGAGATAAGGCAGAGCTGGAAGGGAAAAAGGCAGAACTTGCCGAAGCGCAGGAGCTGCTTGCGCAGAAGCGTGAAGAATCCGATGCACTGCTTACGGATTTAATTTCCGACCGTGAGCGCCTGATCGAAGAAACGGAAAAATATGAAGCCGCGGAAGCAGAACTCAGCAATCAGATTGCGGCTTTGGAAGTGGAGCGGACGCAGGCGTTGCTTGCCGAATGGGCTGCGGCACATCCGGTTCAGCCATCCGATCAAGAGAACAATTCTGACGGAGACAATTCAAGCGACAACAGTGACGATACGCCGGCATATGAACCGCCTCCAAGCTCATCGGAAGGTTTTATCTTCCCGCTGCCCTCCGGAATCGGCGTTGTGCTGACCAGTCCGTACGGCTACAGAACGCATCCGATTACCGGAAACTATACGATGCATAACGGCGTTGACCTTGCTTGCAGCTCCGGAACACCGATTTATGCTTCCAAGAGCGGCTATGTGACTACGGCAACGTACCATTACGCATACGGCAATTACGTTACGATCAACCATATGGATGGCTTTTCCACGCTTTATGGACATATGACATATTTTGTCGTGAGTGAAGGAGAGTATGTTGAGCAGGGTCAGGTGATCGGTTATGTCGGTTCGACCGGATATTCTACCGGTCCGCACCTGCACTTTACGATCTACTATGATGGTTCTACAGTCAATCCGATGAATTACATTTCTTTACAGTGATTTTCTCCCAGAGCTCGGTTTTCGGGCTCTGGGACATGAATTTATACCAGAAATTCAACAGCAATGGAGTTGATAAGATGAAACGTCTGAATTTGTGCCTGAAAATTTTGATTTGTATACTGCTGTGCGGCTGTATTGTTATGACGGCAACAGGCTGCTTCGGCAATTTTCTTCCCGGCAAAATCGCCTCGGAAGAGGTTTTGGAAGACAGCACGGATCCTTCCTATGAGGAAAAGCTGGAAGAAGTGCTGAATATCATCAATCATTATTATGTAGATGAATATGATGAAGAGGCGCTTGGCGACTATCTTGCACAGGCTGCGGTTGCCGCGACCGGCGACCGTTGGAGCTACTATATCAGTGCGGAGGATTACGCTGAATATGAAGAGCAGAACAACAACGCCTATGTCGGCATCGGTGTAACAATTGAGCTTCCGAATGAGGAGGATCCCGGCGTTACCATTTCAAAGGTCACGCACAACGGCCCTGCGGAAGCAGCCGGAATTCAGATCGGTGACATGATCGTCGGCGTAGACGGTCAGCGCACAATCGGAATGAGTATGGATGAAACGAAGGAGCTTGTTCGGGGCGAAGAGGGGACGGAAGTAACGCTGACAATCCTTCGGGACAACAAGGAGTTCGACGTTACAATCACCCGCGCCGTGATCGAGACGGATGTTGTCGTATATGAAATGCTGGATGACGGGATCGGCTATATCAAAATCAATAATTTTGAAGCCAGATCTTCGTCGGAATCCATTGCAGCGGTGGATGATCTGTTATCGCAGGGAGCTGCTGCGTTGGTATTTGATCTTCGATTTAACCCCGGCGGACTGAAATCCGAGCTTGTGAAGCTTCTGGACTATTTGCTGCCGGAAGGACCGCTATTCCGATCGGTGGATTACAACGGAAAGGAAGAAATCGACTATTCAGACGAAAGCTGCATCGATATCCCGATGGCAGTGATCGTGAATGACGATTCCTACTCTGCCGCAGAGTTTTTTGCCGCTGCATTGCAGGAGTATGAAGCTGCCGTGGTTGTCGGGACACAGACGTGCGGAAAGGCGAATTATCAGCAGACCTTCCGACTCAGCGACGGATCAGCCATTGCGATCTCCACCGGACACTATCAGACGCCGAACGGCGTAACGCTTGCCGATGTCGGCGTCACACCGGACATCATCGTGGAAGTCGATGACGAAACCTATTTGAATCTGTACTACGAAAAAATTGAAAAAAAGGATGACGAACAGCTTCAAACGGCAATAAATGCCCTGAAATCCGAATAAATGCTTGACATAATTGTCGTCATCCTCTATAATCATTCCGCATATTTCTGAAACTGGAGGAACTTGGCATGGCAAAAGAATACAAACTGACCAGAGACCGTTTAAAGGAACTTGAGGCTGAGCTGAATTATCTGAAGACGACTCGTGAAAAGGAAGTTGCCGAGCAGATTAAGGAAGCGCGTTCTTTTGGTGACCTTTCCGAAAACAGCGAATATGATGAGGCCAAAAATGAACAGGCAAAGCTCTATGGGCGCATCGCAGAGGTTGAAAACATCCTGTCGCATGCGGTCGTTATTGACGAAACGACGGACTCTGAGGTTTTGGATCGTGTCGGTCTGGGCTGCACGGTCAAGGTTCGTGATATAGAATTTGATGAAACAGATGTTTTTGCAATTGTCGGCTCTCAGGAAGCCGATCCCATGCAGAAACGGATTTCCGATGATTCACCCTTTGGAAAAGCGATGCTCGGCAAGCATATCGGTGACGTTGTCGAGGTTGAAGCTCCCGTTGGAACGATAAAGTTTGAAATTCTTGATGTGAATCGCTAAAAACAGAAAACGGAGATTATTATGGCAAAGTATGTACCGCAAGAGGAACTCTCGCTGGTCGATCAGGTGAGAATCCGCAGAGAAAAATTGGCACAGCTTCGTGCGGAGGGAAAGGATCCCTTTACGCACATGAAGTTTGATTTTGATACAACCAGTGCGATCATCAAAGAGCATTTTGACGAAATGGAAGGCAAACCCGTAGCGGTTGCCGGACGCCTGATGAGCAAACGCGGCATGGGTAAGGTGATTTTTGCCGATTTGCAGGACAGCGAAGGGCGAATTCAGCTTTATATCAAGTTCGACGAGATGGATGAAGCCGAATTTGAAGACTGCCGTAAGCTTGACATCGGGGATATCGTCGGTGTGAAGGGCGATGTTTTCCGCACACAGCGCGGAGAGATCTCTGTTCGTGCCCATGAGGTGACGCTGCTGTCGAAAGCGCTTCTCCCGCTGCCGGATAAATTCCACGGACTGACCAATACGGAGACCCGCTACCGCCAGCGCTATGTGGATCTGATCGCAAATCCTGAAGTAAAGGACACCTTTGTCAAGCGCAGCATGATCCTGCGTGAGCTTCGCAGCTATCTGGATTCCAAGGGCTTCCTTGAGGTAGATACGCCCATTTTGACCCCGTTTGAGATCGGTGCTTCTGCGCGGCCGTTTTATACGCATCATAATACCTTGAATATGGACATGGTGCTTCGAATTGAGACGGAACTTTATCTGAAGCGCCTTGTGGTCGGCGGTATGGATCGCGTTTATGAGGTCGGCAGAATTTTCCGCAACGAGGGCATGGACCCCAAGCATAATCCCGAATTTACAAGCATTGAGCTTTACCAGGCCTATACCGATTATCACGGAATGATGGACTTGGTAGAAGATATGATGAAAACGGTTGCGCAGAAGGTCTGCGGAACGCTCCAAATCAATTATCAGGGTCAGGAAATTGACCTGAGCCATTGGGAACGAATGACCATGGTGGAAGCGGTCAAAAAGTATTCCGGTGTTGATTTTGCATCCGTTTCCTCCGACGAAGAGGCGATTGCTCTGGCAAAGGAGCATGGCGTCGGTTTGCCTGAAATCCCCACAAAGGGCGCGATTCTTGCAGAGTTTTTCGACGCATTTGTCGAAGAAAAGCTGATCCAGCCCACCTTTATCTATGATTATCCTGTTGAGAACAGCCCGCTTGCAAAGCGCAAGCCCTCTGATCCTGCATTTACAGAGCGTTTCGAATATTTTATCAATGCGACGGAGTTTGGCAATGCATTCAGCGAGTTGAATGATCCGATTGATCAGAAGGAACGCTTTGAGCGTCAGGTGGCTGAGCGCAAGCAGCTTGATCCAACCAGCACTGCACAGGTTGACTATGACTATATCACCGCTTTGGAATACGGTCTGCCGCCCACAGGCGGTCTCGGTTTCGGCGTTGACCGCCTTGTAATGCTGCTGAC
>JAEDKB010000049.1 GCA_016296045.1 Oscillospiraceae bacterium | reverse complement strand
CTTTCGTATTTGATATGACCCGTTGGTTGAAAGGTTGTAACCAATGCGATGCATATAATTATGCTATACTTTGTTTTGACGGTTTGGACCTTTATCGACAGTCTGCAATCCCGATGGAAAGTGAAATGAATTCTCTTTCCATCGGGATTTTATAGCGGATTTCAAGCCTTATAAAGCTTGGTTATCACGCGCTTTGTGCACCGTGCGGGTGCATTCGGAACACAGATAATTTGATTTCACCAATCAACATCTGTATTCGTTCTTATGTTTGCCGTGCTGCCTTGAGATCATTCAACCGCATTGAGCAGCTTATGGTAACGCATAATCATCGTCGCCACCTCTGCACGGGTTGCAAGACCCTGCGGTACAATCCGGTTTGCCTCATCGCCCTGAATCAGGCCGGCACCGACTGCCCACGACATTGCCTGATCCGCGTATTCGGAAACTGTCTTGCCGTCAATGAACATTGACTTATAATCCGCGGAAACAGACTCATGCTCTAATTTGATATACTCCGCATAGCGGTAGAGGATCGTTACGATCTGCTCACGGGTAATATTGCCGTCCGGATCAAACAGGTTATCTCCGACACCGTTAATGATGCCGTACTTCGTCGACCAGTTGACCGCAGCAGAATACCACGCATTGCCGTTGCAGTCAGAATAGATCGGCTTGCTGGTATTTTCGAATTCCGGCTTTCCGGCCAAGCGCCAGATAACAGAAACAAATTCCACTCTGGTCATCGCGGTATCGGGATCAAAGGTCAGCGCGTTTCTGCCGGCGAACAGGCCGTTTTCAACAACATAGGCAACATTCGGCGCAAACCAGTCATCATCCATAACATCTGCAAACGACAGATTATACTTCGAAATTCTGCCGCAGTTCTTGCAGACATAGTAAACGGTGCCGTCGTTAGTTGTCTTCTGCTCATTCACATGGCCAGAGGGTTTGGCGTGCTCGAAGTGCTCTTTTTCACCGCAGGAGCAGACAATATCCATATAGCCTTGCTCAACGCAAGTAGTCTTTACATCGTTGAACGTGGTAAATATGTGCGCTTCACCGGTTTTTGCATCGAAATGATAGACTTCATCGCCTAAAGTGAACCAACCGGTCTGATATTTGCCGCCGATGAAGTACATCTTCTTGCCGGAGGCGGAGTCTGTTGCCCAACCGGTATAATCAGCAGGTGCTTCCATGCCGCAATCCGCATCGGTGCAGATCAGCGTGCCGATGGTACGGTTATAGACGTAATTATGCGTCTCGGGAGTGGGATCAGGATCATCGGGACCGGGATCAGGCTGCTCTTCTTTGACGGTTTTGGTGAAGCTATCCATGATGGTACCGTCAAGATTATATGCAGTCACAGTCAGGGACTTGGCAGTAGCCTTGACCATAACGTACAAAGCTTCATACTCCTGAGAAACCATTGCAAAGTGGAAGTTGGGATCGTTGGTTGCCGCATAGTTCAGATCACGGGACTTTTCACCCATATCACCGCAAATCATGTAGACAGTGCCGTCATCCTCAACAACTCTGCCGTCCTTCAGCATTTCAGTACGGGCATAGGAATGATCGTGACCGGAGAAGACAATGTCGATGCCAGCCGCTTCCGCCACAGCAGGAATCTTCTCGTGGAATGCGTTGCTGCCACCGTTAACGTTGGTGTAATAGGCAGGCTGGTGGACAGACAGGAACTTCCACTGGCACTCGCTCTTTGCAGCATCCTCTGCCAGCCACTGCATCGCCTCGTCCAGATCGGCGCTGTTGTTGATCACAGCCACATAGACGCCGTTGGTCTCTACGGAGTAGTAGTCACGGCCGGGCAGGCTAAACACCTTATTTGCCACATCGCCGCTGAGATCGCCGTAATACTCGTGATTGCCGAGAGTCTTGAGCAGAGGCACGGAGGCCACGGCGCTGTTCTGGAAGAGATCCAGCATCTCCTGATAATGACCGTAGGTACCGCCGTTGTCGATATAGTCGCCGGTGACAATGCCGAAGTCAGCTCCCTTGGCACCGATGTCGGCAAGGACGGTATTCATGATGGAAATGGCTTCCTCATCGGCTTCGGGGTTGCCCAGCATCTGAGTGTCGCTCAGGACATAGAAGGAGGTTTCCTCCTTGGTCTCCGGCTCGGTATGGAAGGTGCATTTCTCAGACCAGTTGCCTTCACTTCCGTCGCCGACCCAGTAAACATAGGTGGTATCGGGAGTCAGGTCGGTCAGGGTAACGGAGTTGAAGCCTGCCGCACTCTTGGAAATGGGGAACATGACAGGTTCGCAGGTACCGCGTCGGGTGATATAGTCGGTATCGGGACCTTCGCCGCGGGTGAGCTTCTGGTAATCCTGCTCCGTCATGAAGCGGATATAGGCTTTCTCCCGTGCGTAGTTCAGGTTGGAGAACCATGTGATCGTCTGGGATGTTGACGCATTTGCGGTGTATATAGTCTGAATAGAGGTAGGCAGGGCATCTTCATTGCCGGCGTAGGTGAAAACAGTACCCTTTGCCTCAAAGGAAAGTCCCTTGTCGCTGCGCGCTGTGACGATGAAATCCGTCAGCGCAGGCAGTTCCTTCGCAATGTCCGTGGTCAACTGACCCTGTTCATTGGTCTTGCCGATTTCAGCGCCGTTGAAATAGACTGTAACGTCCGCTGCCAGATCGCCGTTGATGTCAGTAACGGTAATGGTGATCTCTCTGCCCACTATTGCCGGACCAATGGTTACATCATAATATGCTTCCACAACCTTTTTCACCAGACCGTAAGCATCGGTGCCCTCGTTGCCGTCCTTATCGGTGAAGGTGATGTTGTTGATCTGATACATGAAGAAGTCGACTTCACGGTCAACGTCCTCCGGGATGGTAAAGGTAATTGTGGCAATGGTACCGGTCATTCCCGCTTCCGCCGTCATGTTCATGACCAGAGAAGACTTCTTAAAGCCGGTAGGCGTATATGTGGAGGTGCCGGTAACGCCTTCTGTGAATACAACCTCAGGCTCAACCTTGCAGAAATCAGAATTGATATTCAGCATACTCAAGTCAACCTGATTCACAACGCCGTCTGCCTTTACTTCCATAACATATTTGCCGCCCAGAGTAACTGCCTCAGGAGCAGTCACGGTAATCTTAGCATTGGAAGCGTCAGCAGCTGCAACGGTGAAGCTGCGGGTAATATTTGCCATGTTGCCGTCACCGTCAGCTACCTGCACGGTAATGGTGTGAGGTCCGTTGCCCAGAGTTGTACGGGTTGTAGCCTCCGCGTCGGAGCCATCCACAGAAATGTTCTTATTGTCGATGAACATAACAGTTTTGGAAGCATCAACGCCGGAGCGGTTTTTGGACTCAGGATCGTTGAACAGAGCCTTTATCTCAACAGAGCTTGTGTCAATCACGGTGGAGCCGTCCTCTGCGATCTCCACGCCATTGAGGGAAACAGAGGTAATCTCAGGATTGACCAGGTCGTCCAGATTGGTTCCGTAAACGAAACGGTAGTCGTCGAAGTAGAGGGAGCCGTTATAACGGCCGCCAAGCTGCTTACCGGGCTGATAGGACAGCCAGAACAGGCCCTCGCCCTGACGAATCTTCAGAGGATGCTCTTCGGAAATGAAGGGGTGCAAAGACTCAATGTTTGCAGAGCAGTACATCCAGCCCGTCCAATTTATGACGGGAGAACCGTTCGCCGCTGTGAGGAAGAGATTCTTGGTAGAATAACCGTTTCCGTTCCATGCCGCGATATCGCATGCGATCATGTAATTGGCGGTTCCCTCCGGAGCGTAAATCCATACGCCCACTTCCGTGGGATATCCTTCGATGTTCAGTTCTTCACCGCAGTAGCGAATGTAGAAGTTGGCGTTTGCGCTGCCGTTGTAGGAGGCATAGTCATAGTCCAGCTCCAGAGCATAGTCGCCGGAACGAACCTGACCGCCGTCCTCACGGCTAATGGTCTTCAGATCGCCGGCCATGTACTGGTCAATGGTGCCATTGGGCCACAGATAGTAAGTATAGCCGTTGGCATTGAAAATCGGCGCTGCGGGGACTGCACTGTCATAGTTGCCGGTGAAAGCATAGGGCGCAGTCAAGGTAGTGTAGGTCGGAGCGCCGGAATAGGTACCGCCTGTAATGACTGTCAGTTCAGGATAATCACCCACATAGCCCGGGCCGTAGGGGCTGTCTTCATAGTGGTAAGTATTCTTGCCCATATGGAAGTGAGCCGCAGTAAGCTGACCGTTTTCATCGGGTTCAAAGTCCTGCATCACAACAGGCAGCTTACCGATTTCTACAGAGATGGTATCGGAAAGCACCGTGCCGTCCTGCTTGGTATAGGACACGGTTACCGTGCCGTTCAGGGTCTGATCTGCGCTCGCGGTGTGGAAAATGTTGCCGTTCATAACGCCAAAATCAGCATTCTGGACACCTTCGGTCAAAGAGTTGATTTCCCAAGTAAAATCTCCGACCTTATAATTGATAAATCTCTTCTCACTCTTGGCGGTCAGACCCAGATCAGAATCTGAGTTAAAGTCAAGGGAAATGGACTCGCCGACGAAATAGAGGTCATCAATATCGGCAATCTGAAGTGTGGTTGTCCCATAGACCGTGTTGCCCTTGCGCAGGGAAACATCAACCTGACCATAATATCCGGCCTTTGCCGTAAAGATGCCGTCTTCAGAGATAGTTCCCTGCCCCGCAGGAACATACCAGTTCAAATCGGCAGGAACCTCTGCAGGAGCACCGGTTTTATCAACGCCAATGGCTTCCATCTGTACGCTGCTGCCGGGAGTGTAGACCTGGTTCTTGGGATACAGAGAAGCATGGTCGAAGTTGCCGTCGGACGGAGCGGTGGAAACCATGAGCAACGCAGAGGCAACGGTACGCTCGGGACCGTCAGAGGGAGAGTTCCGGACGATTAAGTCTTCCGTGCCCTCACGGACAGAGGCATAGGTTGCAGAACCGCCGCCGTCAAGATAGATGCAGTCCACAACACCGTTTGCCAGCATAAGTTCCGCAGTCTCCCAAATAGTCAAGCCGGAAGAGTAAGGAGCCTGTCTGCCGTCGACAACACAGGTAACAACCGTGCCGTCTTCCTTCATGCCGATGGCATTACGGGGCATCAGGTAGGGATCATCCTTATTCGCTACATTTACGCCATCTTTAACAAGGTAGAAAGGACCGGAAACCGCTTCCTGAACGTCATCCAGAGGCGTGCCGTAATCGCGAATGGCAAAAGAGCCATCCTTTAAGACAGCAAAATAAGGCTCCTGCGCCAGGCCGTTGTCGGTCTGCACAACATTGCCTTCCATGACCAGATAGCCCAAGGGCTGTGCAGTCTGCATATTGTAGTAGTCACCGTTGGTAGCAAAAATAACCTTATCACCGGTGGCTTTCTCATAGTTTGCAGCCTGATCGGTAGTACGGTCCATGCCCCAAGTCAAGTTTTCCGCTTTCTCAGCACGACTGGCAGGCGTGCTGCCTTCCGTATAGTAGCCATGATAAGAAGCCTTAAAGGAAATCTGTGCCTGAGGCTTTGCTGTCATCATAAAGCAGGCAACCTGATCGTTGCCTTCCGCATTGTTCAGCAAAATCTGAGATTCCGTAACGCCGCTAGTGATAGGATAATCTGTCTGGGAAATGACATACTTCCCTGCGGCGCCAACAACAGCACGCTCTTGGAGCTCTGCAGCAAAGGCTGTCGGCACCATGGAAATTACCATTGCCAGCATCAGAATGACACAGAGCGCTTTTTTCAGTATTGCGCTTTCCATCTGTATACCTCCAAAGATTACAAATTGATGTATTCTATTATCTCATTCGCCAGAAGAAAAGTCAAGGTCTTTGTGGCATTTTTTCTATATTTGTAGAAAACGGTTGCTAATTTGTCGATTCTCTGGTATAATGTCAGAAACGCAATTCCATAAAGGAGTGACACACCAGATGTTAAAAAAATTTGTTTCCGTGATACTTGCTGCCGCAATTCTTGTTTCCTTCACAGCAGGCATTTCGGCAGCAGAAAGAACAACCGATTTTACATGGCTGGATGTATATACCTTCTGCTCCTCGGAGGTTGCCAACTCCAAGGTCAGCATGCAAACCGTCAATGAGAAGCATTACCTTTTCCTCCCCTCCGGCATTTCCGCGGAGTCTGTTCCCCTGTATTTTCAATGCAGTACGGAGCCGGAGTCCGTTTCTCTCCTTGCAGACGGACTGAGATTTGAAATTTCCTCCGGGCAGTCGGTTCATCTGTATGAGCTGCTCGGTGACAAGCACGAATACCCGGTAACGCTTCTTGCCAAGCTCGGCGATCAGGAGATTGCGTTAGCGCTTTCCATTGTTTTGACGAACCATATCGGAAGTATGTTTCTGGTCAGTGACGATCCTGTCAATTACGGACGCGCATGGGTGGAATCCAGTCCTGACAAGAGCAACAAGGCAACCGGAGCAATGTTCATGCTGGGCGCTGACGGAAGCATTGTTTATGACGGAATTCTCAAGCAGATCAAAGGGCGCGGCAATTCCACATGGCTGGCCGATAAAAAGCCGTATCAGATCAAGCTGGACAAAAAAACCGATCTTTTGCAAACAGGAGACAGCGATAACAAATCCAAGACATGGGTGCTTCTGACAGACGCTGTGGATCCGACGCTTCTGCGAAACAACATTGTCTACGATCTCTCCGTTGCTGCCGGTCTGCAGCCCGGAATTCAGTGCGAGCCTGTCAATCTGTTTTATGACGGCGAATACCGCGGCGCTTATCTGCTGTGCGAAAAGGTAGAAATTAACAGCGGCCGTGTTGATATTACCGACCTGGAAGCGGAAAACGAAGCCATGAATCCGGATATCACTGACTACGATTCTTTGACCACCGCATCTTCCAAGACGAAAAACGGCGCAATGTATATTTACTGCAACGGCATCACAAACCCCTCAAATCTGACCGGCGGATATCTTCTGGAAATGGATACGGAAGTCCGTGCAAAGCAGGAAAAATGCTATTTTATCACGACCAGAAATAATTATATTGTTGTAAAAAGTCCGGAATATTGCAGCAAGGACGAGATGAACTATATTGCCTCCTATTATCAGGAATTTGAAGACACGCTTTTCAACAAAGGCACGAATCCTTCCAACGGAAAACGGATTACGGACTATGTTACGATGGAGTCCCTCGCAAACTGTTATCTGATCAATGAACTGACCAAAAATCCGGACGGCTACCGCACATCGTCGTATCTTTACAAAGACGCCGATTCCGATATCATGACGGTCGGCCCGATCTGGGATTACGACCTCAGCTTCGGCCTGAGTTTCGGTGATTTTATCGAATCCGCACAGCGAGCGGACGGGCTTTTTACCATCTACAGCCATATCGGAAGAGCACTCTATGAAATTCCCGAATTCCGTCAGGAAGTGCATGACATCTATCTGAACAAGTTTGTCCCTCTGATTTCCAATGTGCTTATTTCCGGCAGTGAAAGCGCTGCACCGCTTCAATCGTTCGCTGCCTACAAAGCGGAAATCAGCAACGCTGCCTATGCAGACGGCATTGTTTGGGGCATCAGCGAAGAAGAAAGAGCCGCTCATTACGCCGCCCTGCTCAAATATATTTCGGCGCGAAATATCTGGCTCGGCAGCACCTTCGGCAAATGGAGCGCCGACAGCTACGAGCTGCTGGATCGATATGCCGATGTTACTCCTGACGCGTGGTACTACGAAGATGTTACCAAAGCCACCGACTACGGCATTTTAAACGGCATGGCAAACGGCATTTTCGCTCCGAACAGCAACACAACCCGCGCACAGGCCGCCAAGGTACTGTTTGAAGTTTCCGGTGCTGACCGCGTCGCGTACAGTCCGATTTTCTCAGATGTCACAAACACTGCATGGTATGCTCCCGCAGTTATGTGGGCATCGCGCAACAATGTCGTCCTCGGCTATGAGGATCACACCTTCCGTCCCGATGATCCGATCACCCGTCAGGATTTTATCGTTCTGATGTATCGATATCTTGGCTCTCCCGCAACAACCGAAAACCGGTTAACAAGCTATAGCGATTCCTTCCGCGTTTCTTCCTATGCATATCAAGCGCTGGAATGGGCGGTAGAGGTTGATCTGCTGCGTGGATACGAGGATAATACCATTCGTCCGGAAAATCTGGTAACACGCAATGAGCTTGCCGCATTGATTGTACGCTTTTACGAAAGCTTTGTGAAAGAATAAAAAACAGAATAATCCCTGCCGCAAAGTGTGGATAACTGCGGCAGGGATTTATTCTTTTGATACGGCTCAATACCTCGTATGAATACCGATTTTAAGTAATCAGACTTCCGAATAATGCTCCAAAAAGCGAACCGTTCGCGGATTCGAGGGGCGATCTATGACCTGTTCGGCCGTCCCCTCCTCCACAATGCAGCCGTCGTCCATAAAGACAACATAATCGGCAATTTCGCGTGCGAAACGGATTTCATGTGTCACAATAATCATTGTCGTATCCTGTTCGCGCAGCGCACGGATGACCTTCAGCACCTCTCCGGTCAGCTCCGGATCCAGCGCACTGGTCGGCTCGTCGAAGCAAAGAATCGTCGGTTCCAGCGCAAGCGCACGGGCAATGGCAACTCTCTGCTGCTGACCGCCGGAAAGCTGATGCGGATAATTCTCCATTCGGTTTTCCAAGCCAACTTTTTTCAGCAGGGAGATTCCCTTCTGTCTGATTGTTTCCAGTTCTTCCTTTGCGGCATGGCGTGCCTTCGCGGCGAGCAGAGGCGCAAGCGTCACATTTTGCAGCGCCGTATATTGCGGAAAAAGGTTAAAATTTTGAAAAACAAGTCCAAAATTCATCCGTTTTGCGCGAATCTGAGAATCCGTGTACTGTTCCCGCTCGGCTGCGTTATACAGCACCTCGTCCTCCAGATAGATTTCTCCTTTGTCCGGTGTTTCAAGGAAATTCAAGCACCGCAGAAGTGTGGTTTTTCCGCTGCCGGAGGAGCCGATAATCGCCATACATTTTCCCCGTTCCAGAGAAAACGACACACGATCAAGTACTTTTGTTTTTCCAAAGGTTT